>NZ_JBNDYG010000012.1:0-121091 GCF_049893405.1 Paenibacillus sp. Dod16 | reverse complement strand
GGCTTCTTTCTTCGTTTCTTCGCTATATCGATTAAAGGTTTGGCCTTTCTTCGCTGACATAACAAAAATCCCCTCCGGTATCCAGTATTTGAGTTCATTGTAACATGTCCTCTTTTTTCACTGTCTACCATGAGGGGATAATACCACCCCAATCAGGTCGATCTCCCTCTTTATTATCGCAATCTGTCAGGCGACAGATGTGAAATTATTTACCCAAGAAGGCATTCAGCATCCAGGTATGCTTCTGTACATCGCTGACCATGCCGGTCAACAGATCGGATGTAGCGTCGTCCCCTTCTTGATCTGCGGCTTCGATTCCCGCCTTCAGTTCGCCGGCAAGCTGCTCGAAATCCGCAACCAGCCGTCCGACCATCTGCTCGGCCGTGTTTTCATCGGAAACCTCTTGCAGCGTGGCCAGGTTCAGATATTGCGCCATACTGGCTGCCGGTTTGCCGCCAATGGCCAGCATCCGCTCTGCCAGCTCATCCACATAACCAGCTGCAGTGTTGTACAGTTCCTCGAATTTCTCGTGCAGCATGTAGAACTGAGGACCTTTTACATACCAGTGATAGTGGTGAAGCTTCACGCCAAGCAAACTCCAATTGGCTACCTGCGTGTTCAAAATTTGTTGAAGTTCATTGGTTGTCGTTCCTTGTGTTTGTTGGGTAAAGTTACTCATCTATATCGTCTCCTTTGTTATTGTATTTAGACTTATTCTAAATCCTTGTATTAATCATAACAGATTCTTGTCTCTTTTGCAAAGGGAATCGGAAACTTATCAGATGAAGATAGGATGAAGAAATTACCTTCTATTTATTCCTATCCTAATTTATTTTTAAGATCAACTGCTATGATAGGCATCATATTTCTCCGGCTTCAAGTAACCTTAAGACAACCCCAGGATCGTTTTCATTTCCTTCCGCTTTTGCTTCGGATTCATCACATACAACGTATCCCCTGCCTCTATGACCGTACTCCCCTTAGGCGTAATGATCCGCTTCTCCCGAATAATAGCCGTAAAGAGGATATCATCCGGCAGATTCAGCTGCTGAATCTCCTTGCCGATAATGGGCATCTCCCCATCCACCAGAATATGGTTGATCTCGGAATCCGTTTTTCCAAGAGCCATTAACTCTAATAAAGTCGGTGCTTTGGCTTTATCCTTCTCCACCAGCGAAAGTATCTGCGTGAGCGGAGAGATCGTGGTGCCTTGGATCACCGCTGAGGTCAACACAACAAAGAACACGACATTAAAAAACAATTCTCCATGCTTGATTCCCGCCAGAACGGGATATGTAGCCAGGACGATCGGTACGGCCCCGCGAAGGCCCGCCCATGAAATTAATATTTTCTCCCGCATGGCAAATTTGGTAAACAACAGGCTGCTGAACACGCCGATCGGCCTGGCTATAAATATGAGAATAAGGGACAATAACAGTCCTTGCCATACAACCTCCGACAGCTCATTCGGGAAAACAAGCAGCCCGAGCAGGACAAACATGACGATCTGCATCATCCAGGCGAAACCTTGGTTAAATGCCTGAATCGTCTTCCGGTATGTCAGCTCGGTATTGCCGAGCAGCAAAGCCATCACGTATACGGCGAGCAGACCGCTGGCTCCAAGCCAAGCGGCGGCGGCATACGACATCACGGCGAATCCCAGTGCCGTTACGGGATATAAGCCCGAGGAATCGAAATTGATACGATTGATCACATATACGGCCAGCATGCCGATAAGAACACCGACAACCAGACCCAGTCCCATCTCCATTACGAACGAAAAAATAAGACCTATCAAATTCAGTTCCGGGTATTCGATCCATTCGATAAGGGATACGGTTAGAAATACCGCCATCGGGTCATTGCTTCCGGATTCAGCCTCCAGCGTCATTCGAATCCGTTTCTTCAAATTCGTTCCGCCGAGTACCGAGAAGACGGCCGCCGCGTCCGTCGAACCAACATTGCACCAATTAACAACCCCTCTTGTAACGAAATATCCAAAATGAATGCAGCGCATATTCCGACGACAACCGTTGTCAGCAACACACCTATCGTTGCAAGTGAAATGGCCGTCCCCATAACCGGCTTGATTTCTTTGAAATCGGTCTGCATCCCGCCCTGAAACAATATGACAATCAACGCAAATATGCCGACCAGCTGTGTGAGCTCCGCATTATCGTAATAAATGAAGCGGCTGAGAATCATCCCGATGGCAATAAACAGCACCAGGGCGGGCATGCCGAAGCGAGAAGAAAATTTGGTGGTCAATACACCTGTCACTAGCAAGGCGCCGCATAATAAAATCATGGAATCAACAAAACTTGGCAAGCTCATCCCTCCGGTGCGTCAAATTCGTACATTATATTACCCGAAAATCATCGCTTCCTCGCACACAATAACTACTCCATCGGTCAAAGATTAACGGCGGAGCTGGCAGACAAGAAATTTGCAAACGTTTACTGGAAATTCCACGCCCAATGACTTTATACTGGTAACAAGCGACATACATAGGGGAGGCGTCAATCGAGTGAACATATCTATTATGAAAAGCGATCAACTACATCAAGCTGTTGAGCTGTCCGACCGTATATTTCTGAAGCAGCCGGAACAGCCTTCTATGGGGGTATCCTTTCCTCCGATATTCTCGCCGGGAATCAGCCATTCCTACGGTGCATGGGATCAAGACAAACTCGTTTCATTCATGGGATTCGTACCATTTACCATTCAAACTCGCAGTGCTCGTTTAAATGTCTACTCCATCGGCTCCGTCTGCACAGATCCGGAATACCGGGGTCAGCGACTCGCAGGCAGTCTCCTGGAACAGTGTATCCGTCATGGCGAAGCTTCGGGGGCATCCTTAATCCTCATTTCCGGCGGAAGATCCCTGTATACCCGGGCAGGCAGCCGTTTGTTCGGTCGTGCACTCCGGTTTCGTCTAGACCGGGCCGTCATGGAGCCCTTACGGGCGGTAACGGGAAAACAAGTGCGCATCCGGGCAATGCAGCCGCAGGATTTATTCCACCTTCAAAAGCTCATGGAACAGCGGGAAGCCGGTTATGTTACCACAGCTTCGGAGCTTAACAAGCTGCTGGGTGCAAGCGCCTATTCCAACGTGATCCGTCTCGAGCAGCAGGTGCTTGTCGCCGAAGAAAACGGCGTGTTGACTGCATTTGCTATCATCGCCGTACCCGGAGCTGTGATGACTCCTTCGAGAGAATCTACCCTTGTAGAATGGGGGGGAAGCCCGGAAGCGGCTGCGCTGGTCATAGCCGAGGCGATCTCTTCCTTCAACCTGTCAGAGCTAACCGTTCCGCTGCCATGGCAGGATAACGAGCTGGCAGCGTTAATCCAATCCGCCGGCATCAAGCCTGAATATATTCAGAATGAGGGGACCGCGTATTTGGTCAGCGGCCCGGAACTGCTCCGTCAGCTGGCTCCCCTGCTGCCAGAGGGGTTGATTCAGGCAGATGGCGAGCATGGTCCTTACCGTCTTAGCTTGAACAATGAAGTATTGGAACTGGATGATGAGGGTTTGCTCTCGATCCTGTTTGATCCGGAATCCTCTTATCGGGCTAACGGAAGCATAACCTTTGAACCTATCCCTCTCCCGTACACAACAGGTCTTCAATATATTTGACGCAGATACTGAAGGTGCATTTGATCCTTCCCCTAGTGGGGGAGGTCATGTGCACCCTTTTTATTTAATTGGTTAGGATCTGAATCTATTACCCGACAGTCAGTACAGCGCTGCTATTCATACCAACCATGGTCGTGCGCCTATTTTTAACTGGATATGTGCCCTTCTTCTCCGCTTATACATAGGATGAAATAACCTAACTGATAGAAAGAGGTGCATGGCTTGAGTCATCATCCAAAAAGAGGCCTGCAATCCCAAACAAGCCTGGGTATTCCAGGGCTTTTCCCCGGATACCCGTTCTATCCTTATCCATACTATCCACCTTATTATCCGGTCTATCCTTTCCCTCCGTTTTATCCGGGATATCCCGGTCACGGATTTCCTGGACACGGGCATGGACATGGCCCATGGCATCCTGGCGGACCGGGACACGGACCGGGTCCGTGGCATCCAGGCGGTCCTGGTGGTCCCGGACACGGACACGGTCCTGGCGGCGGTCCCGGTTACGGGCCGAGGGGAGCACAGAGACTGCGCAGTAAGCGGTAAACACTCGCTAACGCGCATAACAACCCGCCCGGTTCATCCCGGGCGGGTTGTTATTGCTAATCCATAGCTATAAATGGCCTTTACCGTTTCTTCGAGATCTCATCCCGATCCGGACTTATGGCACCGCCATTACCATCACCATAACCTTGATACAGATTAGGGTCCGGAACCGCATCCTCGGTGGCAGCCGCTGCTTCGGAGCGTGAATCTACCGGCGCACCGGAACCGCTATAGGTGCCTTCCTCACGGTAGTGATGTTCGTTAAGGGCGCTATTGCTGCGGAATATATCATATACCCGGCCACCGTTCGTTTCATCTGCATCCACCATGACCAGAATATGGCCTTCATCCACATAGCCCCCATATTCCTCGGCTTGCTCTTCCGGAATTCCAAGGCCAATAAGACCACCTACCAATCCGCCCGCGCCGGCGCCAACGGCTGCTCCCGTAAGGGTTGCCGCGATCGGACCAGCCGCGACGATCGGACCAATGCCTGGAATGGCCAATGCACCTAAGCCGGCCAGCAATCCGGTTACGCCGCCTAACACACCGCCTGTAGCCGCACCGGATGCCAAGCCTTCAGGCGCCTTGGTGCCGGTCTCCTCCTGAATATGAGAAGATTCTCCGCGATCTTTGGCAATGACAGAGATTTCATCGGCTCTGAAACCTTGCTGCTTTAGTTCCTCAATGGCCCGGGTTGCTTCCTGCTCCGTCCGAAAAGCTCCTACAATTTTCTGAGTCATATGAATTCCTCCTAATGGTCATTTTCGGTTATCGCTGTACATTCCTAACTTAAACGCCAGCCGCCATAATCAAACAAAAAAACTGATGCAGTGTTTGTAATAGGCCTCCCCGCAGCACCAATAACCCCATAATTATCCAGTTTTAAAGACTGGTAATATTTAACTTTATAAATATTCATGTTAATATAGCAAGTAAGCACTTGTACCTTAAAAATAGAATAGGGTTGGTGATTGCATGAACTGGTTCAAGCCATTCGAGGACGATCTTGCTGCCGCATTCTCTGTCTGCGAAGCAAGGTTATCCGAGCTCCCTGCTCCCTTGAATGAAATCGGTCTTTCCTACTTGAGAAAGTTTGACGTGTTCGAGCAGGACAGTTCCAAAAATTACATTTGTTATCTGCTTCCTTTCTGGATGAAAGAACTGACCGAACTCCCCGCCGATGTATACCGACACCTCTCAGCGGCCAACATAATCGGCATGTTATACTACTTCATTCAAGACGACATAATGGACTCGCCCCATGACAGTCAGTCTTCCACAGATTCGAAACATCATCTCGCACTTGCTAACCTGCTGTATTACGAATTTCTCACATCCTATCAACCCTATTTTCCAGCAAACTCCGACTTCTGGTCTTATTTCAAAAACTACACGTTTGAATGGTCGGAAGGCGTTATCCATGAAACCCAGGATGATTACTTCAAGCACCACCCTATCATGGTTGCAAAAAAGGCAGCTCCCGTAAAGCTGGGAAGCACGGCAGCATTGCTTTTATCTGATCAAGCAGGCCTCATTCCACGAACGAATGATGTAATGAACCATGTTTTGCTTACCTTGCAGATGGTGGACGATTGGACCGATTGGATGCAAGATCTTGCGGATGGCAGCTACAATTGCCTGCTGTCTCTCATTAAATCGGAATTGGGACGACCGCGCGACACGAATCTGACGATGGCCGAAGTTCAAGAAGCCATCTATATCAATAACGCGTTGAAGCCCTATGCAGACATTGCGGCAGCGACCCATGCCTTTCTCTTATCGGTAGATATAGACGCCCCCCATCTCATCTCCTTTCATCAAACGATGGTGGACGAGCTTCAAGCCGAAGCAAATCATATCGAAAACAGTAAAGAAACCCTTTCTTTTGGCGGATTAAACTATTACTTGTCTATTCTAAGCAAAAAATAATAGATTTTATATTTGTTCCATGGTATTCTTTAAGAGTAAAAAATAACCAATTTATTTGAAAGGGTGATTCTTATGACGACAGAAGCCATCTTTCAAACACAATTGATTCAAAAAGCTTGGGAGGATCCTAGCTTTAAGGCAAAATTGCTTAGCGATCCGAAATCCGCCATCAAGGAAGTTCTTGGGGTGCGGATTCCCGACCACATCGAGATTCGAACGCTTGAAGAGAACCCTAACGAGCTGTATCTGGTCATTCCTCCGAATCCATCAGGCGTGATCAAGTCAGAAGCCACAGCAAAAGCCATCTGGTAAAGACTACATAACAGCTTGGACATTTCATAAATAGATGTTATCGGCACAAAGAGTGGGGACGATCGCCGTCAAAGCGCTGCCGCAGCTTAGCGAATTATTCGCCAGCTGCGGGAAGCGTAACGACAGCATCCGTCCCCACTCCTTTTTTACTCGTAAAATAAATGTCTCCATTCATGGCCTCGATAATTCGGAAGGTCACCATCAGACCAAGCCCCGTGCCCTTGGTTTTGTTGGAGAAATAAGGCTCTCCCAGCCGTGCCAACACATCCGGCTCCATCCCTTCGCCATTATCTATAACATGAATAAATACCTGGTCCTGCTGACGATAGCATCGGATATGAACCAATCCCTCTTCGCCCAGCGCCTCGATGCTATTCTTAACAATGTTGATAAAAGCCTGCTTAAATTTCGAGGAATTCCCCCGAATCGTAATATCCTCCGGAATATCAACGGTAATCCTGCCTCCTTGGAGGTGGGCAAGCGGACCAAGTATGCCTTCGATATGTTTAAACTCCTCCGCAACCCGTAGCACGGTGTCTTTGCCGAATTCCGGTTTGGCAAAGGTCAAGAAATCCGTAATAATGCCGGATGCACGGTCTAATTCCACCAGAGCCAAATCCAAATATTCGCGTTCCGTGGCTTGGGCTTTTCCAGTTAGAAGCTGCAGGAATCCCCGCGTAACTTGCAGCGGGTTACGAACCTCATGCGCAACCGATGCTGCAAGCTCACTGATGATCTCCATTTTCTCCGATCGCTGCAGTTCATTGTTGAACATCTCAAGCTCCTTGGAGTATTGCAGAATCCGTTCGTGGTTTTTGGCAAAATGCCGTCCCAGAATGACAATCAAGGCAATAATGAAGCTGACAATCCCCCATTTCCAGAGGAAGAGATTGTAGCTGCCACGGGTGAGGAAAAATTGCAGCAGCTCGCTTAAGCCCACAACTGCGAAGATTGCAAAGCCTGCATTAAAAATAACAGCGTCCTTATTACCCTTCACGGCATAATACATGGAGCTTCCGACCAGCAAAACAAATTGAACGATCATCACAATACCCATTACATGAACGGAGAAGAAATAATACAGATCGAACCATTGATTCGAACCCCATTGATTAACAATCAGAAACAGCCCGCAAAACAGCGAGTAAAATATCTGGAACTTGCGGAGTTTGCGCAGCAAGCCCTTCCAGCCGGGCCCAAAGATGGTTTCAAAAAAGAGACTGAACGAAGGAAGTAAGATAAATAATGAGATGTCATATAAGTGAGTGTAAATATTTCCATATTGATTAAAAATCGTATAAAGAAACGGGGAGTATGTAAACACCAGTATGCCTACAGATAAAATAATGCAAGAAAGGGATAATACAGCGACCAAATATTTTCTGTTCAAAAAAATAGCGCAGATCAACATCACCAATGCGATAAATATAAAGGCGCTCCCAAGAATGATGTCCATTAAATTCGACTTGATAAACCGATTAAACATGTCCTGATAATCGCCGACAAGGATTTTCCCTTCAATCGTCACATGATCTCTAGCGGTCTCCAGCCAGATGTGAAGGTCCTTGCCGAGCATGTTCTGATGCAGAGGAAGCAAGATGTAATTAAGCTCATAATTGTACGTTCGGGTAGATTCGTAAATCTTCTCATGGTTCGCATAAACCGCAACCTGCTGTCCGTGGAGCTTATCAATCAAAATGCCAGGGGATGTGGATGCGATCTCGGGAATCTTCATATGAATCCACGCGGATGCCTTGGTATGCGGCTTAAAAGGCTTCGAATCACCGGCCGAAGTTTCCATCCAGTCATTGATATGGACGGGGACGCTCTCTGGTATCCCCCGGGACTCCGACCAGAGGATTCTCCACTCCTTAATCGCTGCACGAACTGCCGTTTCTTCGGTGGCAAAGACAAGCCTGGGGAGCCCCTGGCTTAAAGTAAATACGATGATCAGGAACACAGCGATTCTCCATCCAGACTTCATTGACGCACCTCAAACATTATAATGAGTGAAACTCTTACTGTGTTATTCGATGCAACAAAACCTTCCACCTTCTAAAATTCGGAAAAATGATAAAATTTTCTATTATAGATGTAACAAAGAGAGACACCGTTATGGCATCTCTCTTCCATTTATACTTCCGATTCCTGCGTAGCAGGTACGGCCGGAAAGCGTATAATGGCCTCGGTCCCGCTGCCCTTCTCACTAACAAAATGAATGGTGCCATGCATCGCTTCGATGATTCGAAAGGTAACCATCAAGCCAAGCCCCGTCCCTTTGGATTTATTGGAGAAGTAAGCCTCGCCAAGTCTCTCAAGATCGGCAGCATCCATTCCGATGCCGTCATCTTTGATATGAATCACCACTTCTTCTCCCTTGGCATAGGCCCATATGCGAATAACCCCTTCTCCATCCAGTGATTCGATACTATTCTTGACGATATTAATCATCGCTTGTTTAAGTTTGGAAGAATTACCCTTCATGAATAATTCCTTTGCGTTATCCAGCTCGATCGAGCCTCCGCTAAGATTGGCAAGCGGCAGCAGGATGCCTTTTACGTGCTTCAACTCTTCATACACATTCAGCTTGGTCTCGTTCTCTAATTGAGGCTTAGCAAATGTGAGGAAATCCGTGATGATTCCCGAAGCCCGATCCAGCTCCTTCAACGCCAGGCCAAAATACTCCTTCTCCGCCTGTTTGGTGTTCTGTGCCAGCAGCTGCATGAAGCCGCGTGTCACTTGCAGTGGATTACGAACCTCGTGTGCTACTGAGGCGGCCAGCTCGCTGATGATCTCCATCTTCTCCGATCGCTGAAGCTCATTATTAAACATCTCCAGTTTCCTGGAATACTGCAGCACTTGCTCATGGCTGCGGACGAATTTACGGCCCAGCATGACGATCAAGGAGACAATCAGTCCGATAATGCCCCACTTCCATAAAAAGAAATGATATTCCCCGTCATGGTAATAAAAAGCCAGCAGATCTCCGAGCGTCGCTAACGCCATTATCCCAAAGCCTACAGAAAAGATATAAGCGTCCTTGTTCCGCTTGGATGCATACAGAATCGTAGTACCGACCAGCAGCAGCATCTGCAGGATAATCAGAATACCCAGGATCTTCACCGAAACCAAATAGTAGATCTCGTAAAATGAATGATGGCTGACCACATGGGCAACTAGAAATATCAGGCATATGACGGAATAGGCTATTTGAAATCTTCGGCAGTAGCGAATGACTCGATAGGGCCCGGGGCCATACATATTCTCAAAATAGTAATACAGCGCCGGCAGCACGGCGAAGAGTGAAATATCAAACACCGAGACCCACACGCTGCCTTGCTCTCCATAGAAAGTGTATAGGAACGGTGAATACGTAATAAGCATAGCCCCGCTTGCCAGAATAACCACGCTAAGCGACAGCCAGCTGGATACCGTATGCTTCGGGAGGAACAAGCAGCAAAAGAACATGACCACCGCAATAAACAGAAACGAGCTGCCCAATATGAAATCTTCCAGGTCCTTCTTGATAAAGCTTCCACGCAAATGCTCATATTCGCCAAGTATAATATCGCCTTCGATGCCTAACGTCATATCCTTGACGCCGTTCGTCCATATATAAACGGTCTTGCCGGCATCATCCGGATGGACCGGAAGCAGAAGAGAATGATTCGTGTACATATAGTCTCGCTTGGCTTCATACACCTGTTCATTCTCCAAGAAAGCCACAACATCCTGTCCCTTGATGCGGTCAATCATGATGGCCGAATGTTTCCAAGGGAGAGCCGGTAAAGTAAAACGATTCCATGCTGAATACACCCCATCTGACTCGGGGGGGCCCTTCTTGTCTGGTATTCCCGTCAACCAGCTTCTTCCCTGCAGGTTGACCGGCGAAACAACCTCCTGTTGTTCGTTATCCCACATAAACTGCCAATCGGATATCACGATTTGAGAACCGATTTTCCCGGTGATATGGTCGATATAATCAGCAGCAGCGGCACCACCAGCAGAAGCAGGAATATGGATTTGGGCATATCCTTCATCTAGTCAGCACCTCTAACCGTCTATAGTCAATAAAAGTCCGCATCTTCTCCGTCTTGCCGATTCGACAAACTTCGTGTTCATTTACAATCAATATAACATGAAACGTCTGTTCCGTTTGTAAATTTTTTATTACATACAGGCAAATGAAAAGGGATCGCCCTTAACCCTAAGGTTAAAAGCAATCCCTTACACCTCTAGTGTGTGGAGCTTGAAGCAAGGCCGACTTTATCAACCATCCGCTGACTTTCGTCGTTCAACCCCACGAGCCTGATGTCTTTACCCGCTTCCTTGTACTTATTCAATACCTTGGAAATAGCATTGGTGGCTGACTGATCCCATACATGGGATTTGGAAAAATCAATCGCGACCTGCTCAGGGTCCTCATTTACGTCAAACAGGTTTACAAAATACATCATCGTTCCGAAAAATAACTGTCCCCGGATTTCGTATACCTTCGTATTTGGCTGCACATGCGGTACGGCATGGATTTTTGCCATTTTCCAGCCGAAATTCAGCGCGCTTAATATAATTCCGATCATGACCCCGATGGCCAGATTATGCGTGGCCACCACGATGATTACCGTTGCCAGCATGACTATGGCATCACCTAGTGGTACACGATGAAGTGTGCGAAGCGATCCCCATTCAAATGTACCGATGGAAACCATAAACATGACCCCGACAAGCGCTGCCATCGGAATTTGTTTCACGACATCACCGAGCACAATGATGAGAAACAGCAGGAACACACCGGACACCAGCGTTGATAACCGGGTGCGACCGCCCGATTTGACATTAATCACTGTCTGTCCGATCATGGCGCAACCGGCCATGCCGCCGAAGAATCCAGTGATCACGTTGGAAACTCCCTGCCCGCGGATTTCGCGGTTCTTGTCGCTGCCGGTCTCCGTCATCTCATCCACGAGTGACGCCGTCAGCAGCGATTCCGTCATCCCGACGACAGCAAGAGCCAGAGATATAGGCAATATCGTCATGATCATATCCAAACTGATGGTTACATTCGGAATGTGGAAGAACGGAAGAGCCTGCGTAATGTTGCCCATGTCGCCCACCGTTTGCACAGGAGCTTTGAACCACACCGCGATGATGGTCATCACAATGATGGCAACAAGCGCCGAAGGAACTGCTTTGGTAATCAGCGGCAGCAAGTAGATGATAAGCAGCGTTCCGATGACCATCAAGTACATGGGCCACGACTCGCCCTTGAAATTCGGAAGCTGGGCCAGAAATATGATGATGGCCAGTGAGTTCACGAATCCGGTGATGACCGGCTGGGGAACAAATGTAATAAACCGCCCGAATTTGAGCGCCCCCATCAACAATTGCAAAATACCTGTAAGAATGGTTGCCGCATACAAATACTCGATCCCGTGCATCGCCACGAGCGGCCCCATTAATGACGCCATGGCCCCTGTTGCTGCGGAGATCATGCCGGGACGGCCGCCAAAGAATGAAATACTGACTGCTATCACAAAAGAGGCATAGAGTCCAACCATGGGATCGACGCCAGCCATGATGGAGAATGCGATCGCTTCCGGTATGAGAGCGAACGCTACCGTCAATCCTGACAAAATATCCCTGCGCGAGTTGCCAAAGAAGCCTTGTTTAATCCATTGAAACAAAGTCCTGATCACTTCCTGTTCTATTATAGTGGTTTGACAATCCACTCTCAGGATTGTCCTGGTCCGATAATCACTTTTTCGATTATAACGGGATCATTTCAAAATTTCATTATTCAATTTAAGGAACCTATCCCACGGTATCATTCATTTTCTCCCGTTTGTCTTGAGTTACGTCCATTTTTCCAATTTAAAAAATATTCATAATACGGCAAATGACAGGGAAAGATAAAACTTGTTTGGTTTATCATAACCTGAAAAGATCCAAGATTCATTCTTGATTCAGCGGGTAAAGTCGAAGTATAGAAACCTATTGTATTTGAACTCTTGGAAGGAGATGGACCCTATGCGAGACGAAAATAACCGCAATACGCTGGCAGATTTGACATATTTGGAATTCGAGGCCAAACGGAGAGTCGAGGATACGGACATGATTCCACAAGATGATCTGAGAGACGTCAACACCTACACGGAGCAAAGCCTAAGCAGCGAAGACGCGGACCACATCGCCTACGATCAGAATGAAGCTGCGCCTGCGGATGCGAAACCTGACGAACGTCTGAACCCGGATCACAGCGCCATCGATGCATGGGAAGCGACCGGTGCCGATCCCGATCAGCGGACCATTGCCGACGAAAGAAACTTTTCCTCCTCGGGGCTGGCCGAAGCAGACCGAATCGAACGGGATCGACCAGTCGATGAAACTTACATTCGCGATGTCGCAGATGATGTAACGAGTCGGGAATGGCGAGCTGTCGAAGGTGAGCCCCTTTCTCGCCCCGGAGACGAAATTATCGGCCAATATTCCGGCGATACAGAACGGCGGCTTGCAGCTGACGCTTCATTAACCGGCAGCGGAACTGCGTTTTTAAATCAGGACATTTTTACGAATTACCCGATCGAAGAAGATGAATACCAGCCGCTGGAAGATGTACCGGATGCGGACGCCATAGCGGCTAACAGCCCGGTGGACCCAGCCGCCCCGCCAACGGAACAGATGCACGGTACCGATCTACTAAACGGCAGCCATGGTGAGGACGACTAAACCTGCAAAACCCGCCTCTCCTAATAGGAAGGCGGGTTTTATACTTGTATGGGTTCGATCCTCTATTTTCCGAATATGATATCCAGCCAGCCGAGAAATGACATCCACAGCAGGATGCCGATCAAGGTACCCCATATGAGTGCTGTTAATATGTTTCCCTTTCTTTCCATGCCTATGCCTCCCATACAACATCTTTTATAGTAAAACAGTATGGGTCGAGCTATCAGTTCTTATACTAGCCAACCATTTCAAAGACTAGATTTAATAGGAGGAACAGCCGATGAAGAAGCATCCTGACGAGAACCCACGTTTAGTGACCGAACGCGACATTGATGAGGATTTTGGCCTGTTTGTCGAGGATTCATATCCGGACAGTATCCCGATACCCGACAGCATCAAACACGAGAAGCCGGATGGCAGTGAAACGAGCAAGCGCGGAAACTCTTCATCTTCCTGATCCTTCACACCGGAAATGTAACCTCTACGTTCACCCAAGTCATACCTTCCAACATACACTACACCATACGACCCTGGAAGGATGATGCTGATATGAAAGGATTGCCGATCCATCCCTGCGGACATAAAATCACGCTGCAGCAGCGGCTGGCCTCTTTAACCGGTCATCTGGTAGAAGTCAACGCACCGAACACCGGTTTAGAACCCGGACGTTTGCAGCGGGTATTCCCGAAAAATTTCATCAAGGTACAGGGCGAGCTCTTTGTGCCGTCCAGTCTCAACTCGGTTCGGGTATTTGATGTCAAGCCGCCGGGCAAAACGGTGCTGGTAGGCGTGCGGACCACCTTCTCTACCCGTGGTGCCTTTAACCGGATCCGTCTGGTCAGAATCGGAGCCGATTTTATTGAATTGCTCGCCAAGGATAAGAACCGTTCCCGGATTCTGCTCCCTTTAAACAAAGTGGAGGGCATATTCCCGGTGAAGTAGAGACAGTTAAACGTTTTCCTCAAGCTTCCAGACTTGCGACAAGTCCGGAGGCTTATTTTTTGATTATGGATACTCAGGCAGGACCGACTGGCTTCTGTGACATTACGTCGATAACGTTTTCCTATAGATTATGTATACTCACCTTTTTCGATTTTCAGTACTTGTCCAACCTGTGCTAAAATATGATACAGATTAAATACTTAAGGCTTGATAAGGAATACAGGAGGAATCAATGATGTTGAAACGCAGAACACGCTGGATGCCCGCCCTATTCGTCATCCTGGCGCTGCTGCTCGTGATGACGGCATGCGGTCAGAATGACAAGGGAGCCGAAAGCGGCGCAGGCGGCGGAAAGGGCTCGACGACCGGGGCAACAGCACCCGAAGCGGAACCGCCGAAGGAAACCGAGGTTAAGCAGAACGTGCCGGACCCGAACGCCAGCCACCCTATCGTTACCATTGAGATGGAGAACGGCAAAACGATAAAGCTTGAACTTTATCCGGAGGTGGCGCCGAACACGGTGAACAATTTCATCTCCCTGGTGGAGCAAGGATTCTACGATGGGACAGGCTTTCACCGCGTCATCCCCGGCTTCATGATTCAGGGAGGCGACCCTGACGGTAACGGAACGGGGGGACCCGGCTACGCTATTCCCGGCGAATTTACGTCCAACGGCTTTCAGAATGACCTGAAGCATACGACAGGCGTATTATCGATGGCCCGGGCGCAGGATCCAAACTCCGCCGGATCGCAATTCTTCATTATGGTTGCGGATGCACCTTCGCTGGATGCTCAGTACGCATCCTTCGGAAAGGTGATCGAAGGAATGGAAACCGCAGAGGAGATCGTGGGCTTGGAGCGGGATCAGATGGACAAACCGCTTGAGGTTCCCGTCATGAAGAAAGTGACGGTTGATACGCTCGGCAAGGATTACCCGGATCCCAAGAAGCAGGAATAGCATCTTTTCGGACTAGCATTGCCTCGCAAGTTCATGGCATTGGCACACATCCCGGATCACTTGTGAATACAGGCATACCGGCAGGTTTAACGACACAACAAAACAAGACCCGTACGCTGAATTGAGCGTGCGGGTCTTTTTTTAAGTTACAGCCTGTTTCTAGGAATGGGCCGGCTTCTCGATGACGTACAAGCAAGTGCTGTCAGGCAGCTTCACCGGCTTTCCATCTTCATCCATGAATTCGATTCGATCAGCCAATGCCTCGGCATATCCTTCCTGCAGATAATGCTGCTGCACGCGGATGATCGCCTCAGGACCTAGCGTCCTGCGTATACACTCCGCATACTGCGTAGGCGTAAAGTAGCCAAACTGCTCTTGCACTTCATGAACGTAAGCTTCAGCGCCCCAAGTATAGGTGTACAGGAACTCCATTGCATCGTTCACGGGCATGCGCACTTCCGCCTCGGCCAGCTGCTCGTATATATGACCCGCCCTTTGAAATCCGAGGCATATCGGATCAGCCATTCCATACCGTCGGCCTCAAGAAAGCGGATCCTTCTCCAGGCATCCTCGGGCTCGGTCATAATCCCGTCACGGATGATGATGCGCCCCCCTGGAGCAAGCACATCATAGGCACTGAGCAAGGCTGCCTCCACGGTCGCCGTATTGAAGCGTGAACCGTCCGTCTCAATGTACGAATACAACTCATGCAAAATCGAGGAGAAGATAACCGTATCCACACTCCCCGGCTCCACGTAATCCCTGAGGTTCAGCGCGTCCCCCTTCATCACTTCCCATGCTTTGTGCTCCAAGCGTTTACGTTTCTCCAGCGCTTCAATCACGTTCGAGGAGATGTCGATCCCGACTGGGCGCGCTTGCGGCAGCCGTTCCTCGATCAGATCAAGCAGCACGCCGCCTCCGGGCCCGATATCCAGCACCGCCGTTCCCGTTATATAATCCAGAATCACTTTTTTATAATCTCCCGTGCTGTTCATATCGCTCAAATAACTCTCTTCGTTATGAAATCTATCGTAGGCGTCGCGGCGCAGGCCGAATAGGTCGAACAGGAGCAGGACCGCTTTCTCATAGAGGGGCGATTTCTCCGCTTCGATGCAAAATTCAATTAGTTTCTCCGCTGCTTGCGAGAATTCGAAGGTAAAAAATATCGTATCCGGCAGCTCCGGCTTCCGTTCAATCCGGTGGCTCAGATGCGGGTTGGCCATCACCGACCCATGAAGGCAAGACGTCCAATCCGTTTGGCGCAAATATTGCTCAATCATTCTCTTCTTATATACGTTCAGCTTCTTGACGCCTTTGTAATCGTAATACATATCGTTCATCAGCGGCTCAAAGCTTAAGTGGTTCACCGAATCCGGTAGCAGCCGATCCCCCTGCCCCTCCGCAAGCGGCTGATCCATGTCCCGCTTCTCCGAATGGAGAGCAAGCAGGAGAACCTTCACGAATTCTTCCAACGAGAAATCCTGCAAGGCGGCTTCCACGTACCAGAGCGTCATATCCTGAAATCCATGCAGAACAGCTGGCAGATCACACTGCTCACGAATCCCATGAAGCTGCTTATCGAAGTCTTCTCCGCGGGCAATCGAAACGGATCGAAGACGGCGCAGCCGTTCCTCGTAAGTCCACCGATCCGGTACGGTCCCTTCAGCAAGATTCCGAATAAGCTGAGTTATTTCTTCCTGAACGGAATGCCAGAGCTCCTCCGATACGCCGCCGATGATGCAGTGATTCAAGGGGATTAGCAGCCGGATCAACTCCTCCGCGGTCAGCCGTCCTTCCTCCGTAAGCTTATGCAGCGGCAGATTCTCCTCAAAAGCGACTTCCCCGCGAATGTGTTGCCCGAGCAGTCCATGGGTAAGTATGAGTGTATGGACCATCTCCTCATGCGGAGACATGGTTCCGTTGCCGTCCCGGATATGTCTCTCGTATAACTGGGCAGACCCGATATTATGAAGGAACAAGTTCATACCCGACTGCTGCCAGCGAAGGCGATCCCGCATCGTTCCGCCCTTGGCCGTTTCCGCCCACACCAGTACTTCTTCCAGCAGTTCTTTGATCCAATAGGAAACAGGCAGCGAATCCAGTATCTTCAATGTACGTTCTACATAATCGAGCACGGGGTTGGCATGTGCCAATTGGCCAATGGACGTAATCCGTTCCAGATTCACGATTCGTTCTTCGGCTGATACCAGTTTCATTAACCATGGATACCTCTTGGCAGCCGCTTCATCCCCCTGCCGAAAAGCGGTTATGATATCCAGCGCGTGCAGCATAGATTGTTCCTCCACTTCCTGAAATAATAATGAACACGTTACGTTTTTTCGCTGCTACGATTATAACAAATTCCTGTCGATGGAATGCAAGCATTTGGTAGTAGCCGATGCTACAGGGTATACTGGTCAACGAAACCATATTTTTTATTGATGTGAAGGAGTGAGTGTACATGAGCCTGAAAAATAAAACAGCCCTCATCACGGGTGCAGGTAAAGGGATTGGACGCGCTCTGGCGATTGCTCTTGCCAAGGAAGGCGTGCACGTTGGGCTTGTCGCCCGTACGGCAGCTGATCTGGAGCCGCTGAGCGCCCTGGTTGCTGAACAATATGGTGTCAGAGCCGTGGCTGCAGTTGCCGACGTTTCCGTGCAGAGCGAGGCAGAGGCTGCGTTTGCAGCGGTAAACATGGAGCTCGGATCGGTAGACATTCTGATTAACAATACGGGCATTGCCCAGTTCGGCAATCTGCTGGAAATGGAACCTGAAGCCTGGAAACGTATCGTTGACGTAAATCTGATGGGGACTTACTACATGACGCGCGCAGCGCTGCCCGGCATGATTGAGCATAACATGGGCGATATCATCAACATCTCTTCTACGGCCGGAGAGCGCGGATTCGCCACAGGCTCTGCCTATAACGCTTCTAAATTTGCCGTTATGGGACTGACCGAAGCCGTGCTCCAGGAGGTCCGCAAACACAACATTCGGGTGACCGCACTGACCCCAAGCACCGTGAACACGGATCTTGCCGTCAATGCCGGCCTGAAGATCGGGGACGAGGACCGGATGATGCAGCCGGAAGACGTAGCTGAGCTTGTGCTCGCTGCACTGAAGCTGCCGCAGCGGGTATTTGTCAAATCCGCCGGGATTTGGACAACCAACCCGCAATAATGGCGCGTCGACAGACGCACCTATTGCTACAGCCATTCAAGGGTGTTCCCTGGTCATCGGCCAAGGGAGCACCCTTTTTGCGTACAGCCTGGATATAAAGCGACCGTAACGCGGACAGCAACAATTGTTCTTTTTTCCATACGGAATCAAGTGTCAACAATCCGTTGTCATGATATAATGACATGGCGTCATACGACAGCCAGATAGTTACCTTAAGCTACACTCATGGAAAGAAGATGACAACAGCATGATCGCTGACATTTTACTAGAAGTGGTACTTCCCATCTTTGTCCTGATAGGTTTTGGCATCATTATGCAATATGCCTTCAAACTCGATTTGTACACACTCGCCAAAATCAACTTTTACTACATTACGCCTGCAGCGGTATTTATGAGTATGTACGAATCCAAAATGTCACCGCAGCTCCTGGGCATGGTGGCCTTATTCTATGCGCTCTATATCGGCGTGCTCTACGTGATCAGCATGCTGGTTGCCAAGCAGCGCAAATTCAATCGGGGGATGAGAGCTGCTTTTACCAACAGCCTTCTGCTCGATAATTCGGGAAACTACGGCCTTCCGATCAATGATCTGGCCTTCAAGGGAGACCCGATGGCCGGCTCGGTACAAGCGCTCATCATGTCTTTTCAGAGCCTCCTTACGTTCACGTACGGAGTTATTTCCATTCAGGGAGCCAAGACGGAAGGATTATACAAACAGGCCATCATCGGATTTCTAAAAATGCCCGTTCCTTATGCCCTCGTCATCGGCATTGTGCTGCATGCCCTGGCGTTGCCGCTCCCGGTCTTTATCTCACAGCCGCTGATGTATGCGGACCAATCCATGGTCGCGATCGCCCTGCTGACGCTTGGCGCACAGATCATTAAATATCCGCTCCGCCTGCGCCGGCTCGATGTTTACCTCAGCGTTCTGCTGCGTCTGCTGGTCGCGCCAGCCATCGGCATTCTGATCGTGCTGCTGCTCGGGCTAAAAGGCGTTCCGGCTCAAGCGCTGATCATTGCTTCAGGCATGCCGGTTGGCGTAAATTCATCCATTTTGGCGGAAGAATATCAGAATGAGCCTGATTTTGCTGCACAAACTGTCCTTATATCGACCATACTAAACGTAATTACAATTACCGGCTTAATTACATTAGCCAAATTTGTAGCTTAACGCTAACTCATCTCTGCTAGGAGGAATTTACATATGAATTTTGATCTTGCAATAGACCGAACCTGTACCGACTGTCAGAAGTGGGACAATGTTCCCACCATCTTCGGCGTGCCGGATGCGCTTCCGATGTGGGTGGCTGACATGGACTTTGCCGCTCCTCCCGCCGTTGTAAAGGCGCTCCATCAACGGGTGGAGCATGGTGTATTTGGATATACGTTCCCTTCCGACTCTTACCGTGAAGCGATATGCGACTGGATGGAGAAACGCCACAGCTGGAGTATTCAGCAGGAGTGGATTCAATTCTGTCCGGGTGTCGTTCCGGCACTCAGCCTGATCGTGGATGCGTTCACCGAGCCGGGCGATCAAGTCGTCATCCAGACGCCGGTCTATCCGCCGTTCTATAGCGTCGTTCAAGACCATGGCCGTGAGCTGGTGCATAATCCGCTGCTTCGAAGTGAGGACGGCGATTACTCGATGGATTTCGAAGACTTGGAGAAGAGCTTTTCTACAGGCAAAATCAAAATGCTCATTCTGTGCAGTCCGCACAACCCGGTGGGCCGGGTGTGGAGCAGAACAGAATTAGAGCGACTGGCTTCTCTCTGCCAGCAATACGATGTGCTTGTCGTATCCGATGAAATCCATGCGGATCTGGTGTTTGAATCCGGGGCGCATACGCCATTCGCTGCTCTGTCCGAGGATGCCGCCGAGCGTTCCATCATCTGCACCGCGCCAAGCAAGACATTTAATATCGCCGGTCTGAACACGGCAAACATTATCATTTCGAATGCGCAGCTGCGCAGCAAATTCCGCAAAATACTGAACCGTTACGCCATTGGCTCCATTACACCGATGGGCGCCGCCGCCACCGAGGCCGCTTACCGTGAGGGCGAACCATGGCTGGATGAACTCCTGGTTTATATCCGCGGGAACATGGAGCTGGTTGCGAATTACGCACAGGAGCATCTGCCCGAGCTGAAGGTGGTTATACCGGAGGCTACTTACCTGCTGTGGATTGATTTCCGTGGAATGGGCATGTCCCACGAGGACTTAAATCGCTTCCTGGTTCAAGAGGCGAAGCTTGGATTAAACAGCGGGGCGGCCTTCGGGAAGGAAGGCGAAGGTTTCATGCGCATGAACCTGGCTTGCACGCGCGCCACCGTCCATGAGGCGTTGTCTCGTCTGCATAAAGCTGTCGAGGAATGGCGGAAAGCCTAAGGACATAAACTCAATCACAAAAGGAGCCGCGCTATACGCGCAGCTCCTTTTTATTGCTTGCAAACTACTCGGCTGATATATTTTGCCATCCGCATCAAATGTCTTATCGGGATACCACTTCCAGTCGTTCACCGCGGGCCGCCTCTAAAGTCACGTCCATCCGGCGATACATCCTGTTCCGTCCCTCCGATCGAGCAGTCTCACATCAAACTTCCGTTGTCGTCGGTACCGGAAGTCAGCCCCTCAATCGTTACGGCTCCATTCAGACTGTCGCCGGCCACCTGTCCCCGCTCCATCTGATAACCTGCGTCCAGCATCGAGCCGTCCAGCTGATGAAGCTGCTGGCTGACTTGGTCCATCTGCTGGAACAGCTGACGATGTCGATAAGCTTCGGCGTACCCGCTCTGCTGCGCAGTCTCGTCCATTTGCTCGAATGCCGTTTTGTTCTCGCCCAGCACCTGACGGTACTGCTCCGCTATAGATGTTCGGATATCCTGCACTGCGTTCATCATCCCATGCAAGACCATTCGGCAATTCACCAGCTCCTGCCGGACGGCAGAAGAAGTTTCAGGCGTAACCCCTGCCTGGGCGCTTTGAAGCTCGGCTTGGATATGGCTTAGCTCACTTACGATCATCCCGACTTCGCTCATTCCCCCGTTTTGCGCTGCAGCGGTCAATTGGCCCGATAGCTGGTTGAGTCTCATCGACATATTTTGAATGTTGCTCATTGCAATTCCCCCTTTTCCGGATAGCGTACATGTTTATGAATAGGATGCGATAAACCATGGATTGCTATTCATGTCGATATCTGGTCAGGGGTCCCGTCTGTTGGAATACGGGACGGGATGCCGATATAATAGAGTAAGCCATCATATGAAAGTAGGTAGATTATAGAGTCCTCATGATCAAACGCAAAAAAACGACACTGTTCCTGATTGCTGCCTTATTACTCGCCATATTTTATATGCAGCTGCAAACCTCCATACCGGGATTCATCAACGATCTCGATTTTGATTTTAACAGTAAAGAAACACCTGAAGTCACCCAGCTCCACCCCTATGTATTACAGCAAAAGAATGAGCTTGTCCGCCTCACCAAGAAAAAAGGAATCACGATCATCATAACGGACGGTTACCGCAGCCATGAAGAGCAGACCCGCATCTACAATCAGGGGCGCAGCACCGAGGGCGACATCGTGACGAATGCCAAAGCCGGAGAATCCCTCCACAACTATGGACTTGCGATTGATTTTGCGCTAAGGCTAAAGGATGGAAGCGTCATCTGGGATATGGAATATGACGGGAACGGAAACGGCAAGGCTGACTGGATGGAAGTTGTGGAAATTGCCAAAGATTTAGGCTTCCAGTGGGGCGGCGATTGGGCCAACTTCCCGGATTATCCGCATCTGCAGATCGATTTTGGACTGACGATCCGTGATTTAAAACGGGGAAAGCTCCCTCCCATGGACGCTTCCGAGACTTTGGAAGCAAAGTGAACGGCTAAGCAGCGCATGTCCCTCAAACCTTACGCATCACCTTTTAGATTAATGCCGACCAGATCGTTCTGGTCGGCATTTTTGACGTTGTTCTCTACCAAAACTTTTGATGATTCGTGATATCCAACCAAATGCTTGACATTCGATTCACCTTTTGGTTATATAGTCATATATATGAGTATATAACCTTAACAGGACATGAAGGCAAGGCGGTGATTCTTATTGAGCGGTACCGTACACCCAGATAATAAGCCCCTGTTCATCCAGATCAAGGAGAAGATCGAGGACCAGATCGTGAATGATCTACTGCTTGAAGGTGAACAGGTTCCTTCCACGACGCAGCTCTCCCAATTTTACAAAATCAATCACATCACGGTATTAAAGGGCATCAACCTGCTGGTTGATTCCGGACTCATCTATAAAAAGCGAGGTGTCGGCATGTTTGTTGCAGAGGGGGCCAAGGAAATGCTGCTCCAGACCCGAAAGAGTGCATTTGCGGAACATTATGTGGTGCCTATGGTACAGGAAGCAGACAAACTCGGCTTATCCACGGATGAGCTTTTTCAAATCATAACCCAGTTAAAAGGAAGTGACGTCCATGAATCTTGATATTCAGTTTGATCGCCTATCGGTGGTATATGGTGACCTCGAAGCCGTCCGCAATGTTTCGCTGCATCTCCCGGCCGGCAAAATTTATGGTCTCTTGGGGCGGAACGGAGCAGGCAAAACCTCGCTTCTGTCTGTTCTTGCTTCATTTCGTGAACCCTCATCGGGATCGGTTACGGTCGGCGGTGAGCAGCCGTTTGAAAATGCAAAAATCATGAAGGAGGTCTCCTTCATCTACGATATCGACTATAAAGACGAGACCGACAAGGTCAAGGCAGCGATTGAATCGGCAGCCAGACACCGGCCCCATTTCGATACCGGATATGCCCTTGAGCTTGCACGCAAATTCAATTTGCCCTTGGATAAACAGCTGAAGGAGCTTTCCAAAGGGATGCAATCCGCTTTTAACGTATGCATCGGCCTTGCCAGCCGCTCGCCGGTGACCATATTGGATGAGGTTTATCTCGGCATGGATGCGCCGTCACGCGAAATTTTTTACCGGGAGCTGCTGGAAGACCAGGAGCGCCATCCCCGTACATTCATTCTCTCCACCCACCTGGTTTCGGAGATGGATTATCTGTTCGAAGAAGTCATTATCATTCACAAAGGCCAGTTCGTGCTGCAAGACGATTATGAAAGCCTCACATCCCGAGGCGTTTCCATTACGGGCCCGGCGGCAAAGGTAGATGAATACATCCAGGGTATGAAGGTGCTGAACGTGCAGCAGCTCGGTTCTACCAAAGCCGTCATGGTCTATGGAGAATTAAGCGAGGAAGCCCAGCTGGCCGCACATCGGGCGGGACTTGAGATCGGGCCGATCTCACTCCAGGACTTGTTTATCCATCTGACGGGGGAGGAATATTCCGCATGAAAAAAACGTCATCTGCCGTAACCAGAGTTTCGACGGACATGTTTATTCAGCAAGGCAGCTGGTCCTTGGGTTTTCTATTTGTTGTGCTGCTGATCTATATTGGAGTCGGCATCGGTACCAGCATGGGTGTCAATGTTCGCGAAGGAATCGCAGAGGAGGACTTCTTCTCTATCACTTACCGTTCAACCAAAGGATTTATGCTCGTCATCGGCATCATTTCTGCTTACGGCTTTCTGAGCTATTATGTAAGAAACGGGATTACGCGCAGGGATTTCTTTAAAGGAGCCGCATTGGCGGCCGTCTATCTATCATTGGCCTTTCCAGTCGTGGTGGGTCTGGTCAATTGGATCATCGGGATGGTTACCTCCCATGATGCCAGCAGCACCTTGCTGCAGAAGCTCGATAACAACTGGCTGCTGATACTTGTCTCCTACGGCGTCCAAATTTTTATCTACTATCTGATGGGATGGATGATTGGATCCGGATTTTACCGGTTTGGCTGGATTCGCGGCTTGGGGTGGATCGCCTTAGCCCTCGTGTTGATCGCCTTCATGGATGCATTATGGCAATTCGAGCTGGCTTCCATATGGGAACAGTGGCTGCCGGTCACGACTGACTTTTCCGTTACGCTGCCGGTCTCTCTTGCAGGCTCCCTGATCGTCATCCTGATTGCGCTTATTCTGATTCGGCTGATCACGCGAAGAGTTACGATCAAAATGTAACATGTACGCCAAAATGGCTGATTCACGGGTAGCAGCATATCTACTCCGGAGTCAGCCATTTATCATTCTTTACATTGCTTGAATTAAGCAGCGCTGCTCTTCTTTTTATTATAAATATCGAAGGCTACCGCCGCGAGAAGAACCAGACCCTTGATGCCTTGCTGCCAGTCGATGCCAAGACCCACCAGCGACATCCCGTTATTAAGCACGCCCATGACAAGACCGCCGATGATGGCGCCAAAGACCGTACCGATCCCGCCGGTGGCCGATGCGCCGCCGATGAAGCTCGCCGCGATGGCATCCAGTTCAAAGTTCGTGCCGGCTCTTGGCGTCGCCGCGTTCAAGCGGGCGGCAAAGATCAACCCGGAGATCGCTGCCATTACGCCCATATTAACGAATACCCAGAACGTGACCTTCTTGGTTTTCACGCCGGACAGCCCCGCCGCCTTCTCGTTGCCGCCGAGCGCATAAATATGACGGCCCATCACGGTTTTGTTCATCACGAAGGAATAGATGATGATCAGCACCAACAGCAGAATCAGAATGTTCGGGAGGCCGGCATAACTGGCCAGCATGAACGTAAAGGCATTGATCACCGCTGCAATTAGGATAAGCTTCAAGAGGAACAAGCCGTTTGGCAGAACTTCGAAGTTGTATTTTTTATGCGATTTTCGCTCGCGAAGCTCATTGATCAGGAAAATAACCGTAAAGACGATGCCCGCCAGAATAGCGATCAGATTGGTGCCGGTATTGCCGAAGTCCGGGATAAAGCCGGAGCTCAGCTTCTGGAAGCCTCCCGGAAACGGCGCAATGGATTGGCCCTCCAGCACGATCATGGTTAGACCGCGGAACAAGAGCATGCCCGCCAGGGTTACGATAAAGGCCGGTATTTTCACATAAGCCACCCAGAATCCCTGCCAAGCTCCGATCAGACCGCCGACGATCAAGGATACGATGACGGCAATGACGGGATGCAGCTGCATATCGACCATCATGATCGCTGCAACCGCACCGACGAACGCGGCTACCGAACCGACCGACAAATCAATATGACCCGTAATAATGACAAGCACCATGCCGATGGCTAATACGAGGATGTAGCTGTTCTGGAGAATCAGGTTCGTGATGTTGATCGGCTCCAGCAGAAGTCCGCCCGTAATGATCTGGAAAAATATCATAATGACAACAAGGGCGATAATCATCCCGTATTGGCGGATGTTGTTTTTGAACATTTTTTTGAGTGTCTCCATCTTAAGCCCCTCCATTCTTGGTCATGTATCTCATCAAGGTTTCCTGCGAAGCCTGCTCTCTGCTAACTTCTCCGGTCAGCCGTCCCGCGCTCATGACATAAATCCGGTCGCAGATCCCTATAATCTCCGGCAGCTCCGAGGAAATGACAAGCACGCCCTTGCCCTCATCCGCCAGCTGGTTAATGATCGCGTAAATCTCGTATTTGGCCCCAACGTCAATCCCCCGCGTCGGCTCATCCAGGATCAGAATGTCCGGCTCGGCATATATCCATTTACTCAAGACAACCTTCTGCTGGTTCCCCCCGCTGAGGTTTCCCGTCTTCTGGAGAATGTTCGGCGTTTTGATTTTCAGCTTCTTCCGCATATCCTCCGCCACGAGGATTTCTTCCCGTTCATCAATGACCATGTTCTTTGCCAGCTTGGACAGTCCGGTCAGCGAGATGTTACGTTTGATATCGTCCATGAGAATCAACCCGTATTCCTTGCGGTCCTCGGTCACGTAAGCAAAGCCGTTTTCAATCGCCTCGGTAATAGATTGATTCCGGATTTCCTTCCCGTCTTTGCGCAATGTTCCTGTAATATTCCTGCCGTATGCCTTACCGAAAACACTCATCGCAAGCTCGGTCCGGCCGGAACCCATCAGCCCGGCAATGCCCACGATTTCCCCCCGGCGGATATTCATATTAACTTTATCAATTACTTTGCGGCTTGCTTGCTGCTCGTGATACACCGTCCAATCCTTAATCTCCAGAATGACTTCCCCGATTTTTGGTGTCCGCTCCGGATAGCGGTTCGTCAAATCCCGGCCGACCATGCCGCGGATGATCCGGTCCTCGTTCACCTCGCCGCCTCTCATATCGAGCGTTTCGATGGTCTGACCATCGCGCAGAATCGTAATGGAATCCGATACCTTTGACACCTCGTTCAATTTATGGGAGATCAGGATGCAGGAGATTCCCTGCTTCTTGAATTCCAGCATCAGCTCAAGCAGGTTCTCGCTGTCGTCCTCGTTGAGCGCCGCCGTCGGTTCGTCCAGGATAAGCAGCTTCACCTTCTTCGATAAGGCCTTCGCGATTTCGACCAGCTGCTGCTTGCCTACGCCAATGCTGCCGACCTGCGTGTTCGGGTTTTCGCTGAGTCCCACCTTATCCAGCAGCTCTTTAGCTCCGATCATCGTCTCGTTCCAGTTCATGATGCCCTTCTCTGCGCGCTCGTTCCCCAAGTAAATGTTCTCGGCAATCGACAGATACGGGATCAACGCAAGCTCCTGATGGATGATGACGATGCCCAGGTCTTCACTTTGCTTAATATCTTTAAATTGGCAGACGCTGCCTTTGAACAAAATATCTCCCTCATACGAGCCGTGTGGATACACGCCGCTCAGCACTTTCATCAGCGTGGATTTGCCCGCTCCGTTCTCCCCGCACAGGGAGTGGATTTCGCCTTCGCGAACTTTCAGGTTCACGTTATCCAGCGCCTTCACCCCGGGAAACGCTTTCGTAATATTCCGCATTTCAAGAATGTACTCTGACATCTGGCTTCACCTTCCTATCGTTTCGTGTTCGCTGCCTAAAGACTATTTCAATCCGATTTCTTCCTTGGAATAATAGCCCGTCTCCACAACCTCTTTCTCCACATTGGAAGCATCAACGGATACGGGAGGGAGCAGATAGGCTGGCACGACCTTGATGCCGTTATCGTACGATTCCGTATCGTTGACCTCGGCCTCTTCTCCCTTCAGCACGCTCTCCGCCATCTTGACCGCTTGCTCGGCGAGCTGGCGCGTGTCCTTGAACACCGTCTGCGTTTGCTCTCCGGCCACGATCGATTTAATGGAAGCTAGCTCCGCATCCTGACCCGTGATGATCGGCAGCGGCTTGGCCGCCGTCCCGTAGCCTACGCCCTTGAGCGAAGAGATAATGCCGATGCTGATCCCGTCGTAGGGCGACAGCACCGCATCCAAATTTTCGCTCGAATAGTTGGCACTGATCAGGTTATCCATCCGCGACTGGGCCAAAGCCCCATCCCAGCGCAGGGTCGCAATCTGGGCCATCGTAGTCTGCTTGCTCCGAACCACAAGCTTGCCTGAATCCATGTAAGGCTTCAGCACGGACATCGCGCCGTCATAGAAGAAGTAAGCATTGTTATCGTCCGGCGATCCGCCGAACAGCTCGATATTGAACGGCCCCTTCCCTTCCTTCAGGCCAAGCTTCTCTTCAATATAAGATGCTTGCTGAACACCGACCTGGAAATTGTCGAAGGTGGCATAATAACTTAAATGCTCGGTATTTCGAATTAACCGGTCATAAGCGATAACCTTAATTCCCTGATCATGAGCCTTCTTGATCACGTCTGTCAGCGTATTGCCGTCAATGGAAGCAATGACGATGACGTCGACCCCTTTCGTAATCATGTTCTCGATTTGGGAAATCTGGTTTTCAATCACGTCCTCGGCGAATTGAAGATCGGTTTTATATCCCTTTTCCTGAAACAGCCGCTCCATGTTCTTTCCGTCAGCCACCCAGCGTTCGGATGATTTCGTTGGCATCGCAAGGCCGACGTATCCCTTCTCAGCATCGCCGGTTTGGCTTTCGGCGAGGTTGCAGGCCGTCAGGGCCAAGAGCAGCACCGCGATCAGCAATCCTGGCAATCCTCTCTTCATCGGTAGTTCCCCTTTCCGAAAAATGGAATCGAGAGCGCTTACAACCGAAGGTTCGAAAAGCCTCTCTGTACTACAAAGGATACCTCCCAACGGGTGGAGGGGTCTTTCCACGAAAACAACCTTTTTTATAATTTTCATACTTTTGTTGTTTGGAATTCGCGCGAGTGTGTACATGGCTGCTTAACGTCCCGGCTCCGTACACAGCATGTCTCAAGCGGTTGCCTGCATAAAAAAAGCCTCTGTTAAGTTGGTTATCCCAACAAAACAGAGGCTATCGCCTTCACTTAAGCCATGATAAGCGCGAAAACCGTGTCATCTCCCCATATCATTAGAAAAGTCTGCGGGCATCAAACTCGCCAGCGGACCATAATTACGATCATATACGGCCTGCCAGAATGGTATAGGTTCCGGATACCAACTTCATGCCCCTAACTCAACCGCTTATTCTTCCTGAACCGTCGCCCCTTTGCGGTACCGGTTCGGCGATACCCCCATCACCTTCTTAAAAGCCGTGCTGAAATAATGCTGGCTGTCATACCCGACCCGCTCCGCGATGTCCAGGATGCTAAGCTCGGTGGAGTTGAGCAGCTGGATTGCTTTCTGAATCCTCGTCTGGGTCATGAGCGTGATAAAAGACGTGCCCAGTTCTTTCTTTAGCGTCCGGCTCAGATAGACGGGCGAAACCTGCAAGGCATGGGCAAAGGATTCCAGCGTCAGCTCCCGAACGGCATACTGCTCCTGGATGAGCTGGCGAGCCCGCCGTACCAGCGGAGAGAGCTGCGCCTCCTTGAACACCCCTTCCCGGCAAGCCTCATAGGCGGCTGCAACCGCTCCGTCCGCTTCTTCCGAAACAGGCTCCAGATGTACATTCACGGCCAGCTTTAAGTACTTCTGGATCAGCTGCTCGGCATCGGCCGCAATGTTCGAATCCGCTACTCCCCAGCAGCAGATGCCGATCCATCCAGTGTGATCCCGGAACAAAACGCAGGGCGCGGGATGAAACAGCTCGGCGATTATATTTTCCATCGCGAACAGATACAGCTGCCGGTCGCTTTCCTTCATCAAAGGCTGCGGAGCCGTCATCTCCGTCCATCTGGCGATGCCGATCCGGGATGGACGGCAAGGCGGCAGTCCCAGGAATTCCAGCTGCTCGAGCGCCTCCTCCTCATCCAGCAGGCCATGTATCCATTCGAGGCAGAACCGTTCCCGCAGCAGCGGAATGTTCTTCTCGATTTGCTCGGACGCCTTCTTAAGATAGTTCTCCTGGATTTGATGGTCGTTCAGCTCATCCCGAACGCTGCCCAGCACCTGGATCAGGTGATCCGCATTCACCGGCTTCAATATATAATCCTTAACCCCGAGCCGGATCGCTTCCTGCGCATAAGCAAATTCGTCATGGCCGGTAATAATGACGAACCGGCATTCGGGACGTTCTTCCTTCATCCGCTTCATAAGCCCGATGCCGTCCAGGAACGGCATATTCATATCGACCAGCATAATGTCAATCGGTTGGTTGAGCGCAAGCTCCAGCGCCTCTTCGCCATCCTCCGCTTCGGCAGCCACCTCCATGCCGAGTCCCTCCCAGTCGACCGCATCCCGAATGCCTTCGCGGATAATCGGCTCATCGTCGGCAATCAAGACTTGATACGCTCTCTTCATAACCTGTCTCTCCCATCATGATCGGAGGACGAAGGAACGGCATGCACCAGCGGGTGCGTAATCACTACCGTGGTTCCCTCGTTCTCTGTACTGTCAATCGTGATTCCGTACTCATCGCCGAACGTTAGCTTGATACGTGCCTGCACATTCAGCATGCCGTAGCTTCGGCTTCCGCCCAGCCCTTCTCCCGGCGTCGCCTCCATGGCCCAGCCGATCAGAAGACATGCCGGCCCCATTATCCTGGACGCTAAGGAGAAGAACGTCTCCGTTCACCTCGGCTTTGATGACAATTCGCCCGGGCCCTCTACGGGCCTTAATGCCGTGGTATATCGCGTTTTCCACGATCGGCTGCAGTAAGAGCTTCAGCACGTACAATTTCTCAGCCTCTGGCGAAAGCTCCATCTCAACCTGCAGCCTGTCGCGGTAACGCGTTTTCTGTATTTGCAGGTAACTGCTGATATGCGTCCATTCGTCGGACATGGGAATGATATCATCCCCTTTGCTGAGCCCGAGCCGAAACAGCCGCGACAAGGATTCCACCAGATTCGATACATCGTCCGCCCCTTTCTTGCGGGCCATCCAATGAATTGTATCCAGCGTGTTGTACAGAAAATGCGGCTTAATGTGAGCCTGCAGGCTGCGCAGCTCCGCTTCGCGCTTCTGCTTTTCCCGCAGCTCGCTCAGCTTCATCAGCTTTCGAATCTGCAGAAGCATGCGGTTAAAGCTGCGGCCGAGCATACCCACCTCATCCTGCCGGTTTCCCCAGTAACGGGTCGTCAAATCCCCGGATTCGGCTTTTTGCATGAAGGACATGAGCTGCCAGATCGGTCTGGATATCGACTGTGAAAGCGTATAGGATGCCGCAACCCCAAACAAACACACCACAAACAAGAAACAAATCATATAAAAACGAATCTCCCGGACCTCATACACCGATTCGCTGGTTGGAAATACGCCGATCGTCCGCCAGCCGGTAAATGAGGAGGTGCCGTATATCAATTGCAGACGCTCCCCGTTCACCTCGCGGATCAAGGCGCCGCTGTCCTCTTCCGGAAACCACGAGGGGGGAATGGACGGAATGATGGAATCCTCCGGAGCATAGATGCTGGAGCCGCCGGCCTCTGCCACCATCAAATATCCGCTTTTTCCAAGCGTGACATCCCGGACCGCTCTCGCGACTGCCCGCAGCTTCAAATCGATCAATACCGCACCGGTTACTTCCCTCGTATCCGGATCCACAATCGAGCGAACGACCGATACCAGCTCCTCGTTGCCGTAATGAACATGGGTGGTGACATTACGCTCTGCCGGATGGCCAAGCACGGTGAAAATCCCTTCATTTAAAACAGCCTCGCGGTACCATTCTTCCTCCGTCAAACTTGCCGGACTGCGTGCGTACATTTCGTTACTGATATACTCTCCCTCGCGATTGACCAGAAGAATAGAGGCGATTTCCGGGTACAGCGTCGTGAAGCCTTGAAGGTACCGCTTAATCTCATAATTCTCCGTATTGTCCTGCTTGACCGAGGCGGTTCGCGGGCCGGAATCACCCGTATCTTCGGTTCCAACGGCTGGCTTGTCCCCTTGAATTTCCCCATTCAGAAATCGTTCCGTGCGCGGGTCAAATCCGATCAAATACGTAATGTTCTGGAGATTCTCCATATCATTGTCCAGGGTCTGATTGACCTTTCCGATCAATTGAATGGTGTTCGAGGTTACCTGCTGATCCACAATGCGGTTAACCGTCCAATTGACGAGGACACTCAGCGCGATTGAGGGCAGGATGCCAACCATGAGGAACAAAATGACGAGCTTGTATCTCAGCGGCAAATCCCCGAACCGCAGCCACCGCGACATGCCTTCGCGCCAGGATTCCGCTCTGTTTCTATTTTGCATAATAATCATTCACATTCTCTCGGGTCACAATGGAAATCCCGGTGTCCACCCTTGTCGGAAGCGGAGATACGTCATTGCCGAGCGTCGGGGCCGGTACGGTAAGACCATGATGCAGATGAAACAAATACTGCAAGGACCAATAGCCCATATTCCACGTCCCCTGGGCGATCGTTGCCGCGATGGTTCCATCGGAAATCCGGTCCAGCGTTCCTTTATTCGTATCGAATCCGATGATGGTAATTCGGTTTGCTTTATCCGCGCCGATCACGGCATCCGCCACGCCCATTCCGCCGCTGGCCTCCGTTACGAAGATCCCTTTGAGATCCGGGTGCTTATCCAGCATGTCGGCAGCAGCCTCTTTGGCAACGAGGGTATCCCCTTTGCCTTCCCTGATCTCCACCACGGACATGCCGGGATATCGCTGCTCTAAAGTGTCCCTGAAGCCTTCGGAACGGTCATCATGATTCTGCTGCCCGGGCTGGGTAACAATCCCGATCTCCCCTTCCCGGCCGAGAAGCTGCGCCATTTTGTCCGCGGCCGCAACGCCAGCGTTGTAATTGTTGGTTGCCAGGAACGAATAGGCCTTACTGTCAGGCGCATCCGCATCGAACAGCACGACGGGGATCCCGGCATCCACGGCTTTATTAATTGTCGACGTCAGCGCTTTGGAATCGATGGCCGACAGGGCGATACCGGCAGGCTTTTTGGCAATCACTTGTTCCAGAACAGTGATCTGTTCCTCCACGTCGTATTGTGTAGAGCCGCGATAATCGACAGTTACGCCTAGCGCATCCCCTCCATCCTCGAAGCCCTTCAGAATATTTTTCCAGTATTCCATACCGGATTGAAAAGTCACCATAACATAATTCTCACCCATGCTGCCGTGCAGGCCGCCCTCCTCCCAAGCGGAAGAACGCTTGTCCTCCAGCCTGTACATGAAGACATAGGTGAAAAAAGCCAATAGAAGCGCACCGTACACCAGCATCATCTTCTTCATGAATAAGTCCCCCGATCCTTGATCCTTCGTTCGCCATCTTCAGTTGCAATCGGTTACATAACGTATAATGAATATACTGCAATTCTTTGAAAAAGATCAAACCCTTGCTAAAATTTGGCTATGGCCGGCAGCAAAAACAGACCGTCCACAGTTAAACCTAACCATGTTGCAGCCTGTTTCTGATATGTTAATTATCTTATTTTTGTACATTGAATTTCATTGCCTTATGTAGCCCGCTTAGCTGGATAAATGCTGATACCGTGCATAAATAAACTCACCACGTGACGCGCAAGATCCTCAGGAGTCCGCTTGCCTGTCAGAAGCTGCTGCGAGGTCAGTCTTTCAATGACACCGACCAAGCACTCCGCAACGATATGCATATCGGATTCACCGTCAAAATACCCGTCCCGCTGCTCAGCTTTCAGATTTTGCTCAATCATGGCTGCCATTTCCGACTTTACGATCACCGCGTCATCCCCAATAAAAAAACCGATTTGCGTCAGATCCGGGTCTTTGCCAAGAAACGCGAACAACCCTGTCAGTACGCTCTGCAAACGGCCGGTCACATGATTCTCATCGATTCCACTTTCCAATCTGCTGCCCTCGAGCAGGATCTTGAGCTCAGCTCGAAATTTCTCCACCAGCTCCTTGAACACGGCTTCTTTGCTCTCAAAATACAAATAGAATGACGGCTGCGTCAATCCAGCCCGAGAAACGATGGTGCTGATCTTGGTCTGATGGTATCCTGACTTTGCAAATTCATTAGCAGCGACAATCAGTAGTCTAGCCCGGCTTTCTTGTCCGTTCGCACCCTTCTTACGCAAAGCTATCCAACCTCCGAATCTACTCATGATGTATGTAAGTTACCGTCCATTATACTCTATATCGGAAAGTTGCTGCTACAGATAAAGTCCAGTCTTATGCACGAGACTTTACATCGCCACAAGAACGTTATAACGTAAAAGGATAACGATGTTTATCGTTACAGCCAAGAAGGAGATAAATAACATGCAGAAACATACCCCATCCAACTCGGTGGATATAACCGAGTCACATAACTCGCAAGACCCGTCATCCACACGCGTACTTATTGTCACGGCGGTCGATGCTGAAAAAGAAGCCGTGCAGCGCGGGCTTAACCATGCTCACGGATTTGATGTCATCGCGGGTGGAGTCGGCCCAGCGGCAACCGCTGCTGCGACTGCCCGCAAGTTGGTTCAAGGCACCTATGATTGGGTTATCAGCGCAGGTATCGCTGGAGGATTTGCCGGTCAGGCTGAGGTTAGTTCCATCGTTATTGCGGACACCATCATTGCCGCTGATCTCGGTTCCGAAACTGAAGACGGCTTCAGCAGCGTCCAGGAGCTCGGCTTCGGAACGGATCGGGTGCAGGCACATCCGGATTCCGCCCGCAAACTCGCGGAGGCCTTACAACATGCTGGCGTTCCCGTAACCCTCGGGCCCGTTCTGACGGTCTCCACTACGACGGGAACAGCCGCAACGGCCGCACGTCTCCTCCACCGGGTACCGGACGCCGCAGCCGAGGCGATGGAGGGCTTCGGCGTGGCCACCGCTGCCGCTGCAGTCGGTGTGCCCGTGCTCGAAATCCGGTCCATTTCCAATCAGGTCGGTCCGCGGGACCGCAGTGCATGGAAGATCAAGGAGGCGCTGCAGGCGCTTGAGACCGCAAGTTCATTACTACCGGAGGTGTTACGATGAAAATCGCTTTTTCCCCTTGCCCCAACGACACATTTGTATTTCATGCCTGGGTTCACGGACGGATTCCAGGCGCCCCCAAGCTGGATGTATCCTATGCGGATATCGATATCACCAATCACTGGGCAGCCGAAGATCGAGAACATGATATCTTAAAAATATCCTATGCCGCGCTCCCCTGGGTGCTGGATGAATATGCCCTTCTGCCCTGCGGAGGAGCACTTGGCCGCGGATGCGGGCCGCTCGTTCTGACAGCGGACAAGCTGACGGATGGTAAAACCCCTGACAGCCCTGCGGATTTGTCCGGCAGGCGGGTAGCCGTTCCAAGCGAGCGCTCCACGGCTTATCTGTTGTTCCGTCTGTGGGCCGCACAGAACGTACCCGGAGGGCTTGGCGAAATCGTGGTGATGCCGTTCGATCAGATTATGCCGGCTGTCCGGGATGGAGCGATTGATGCCGGGCTGGTCATTCACGAAGCACGGTTCACCTATTCGTCTTATGGATTGAAGATGATGACGGATCTGGGCAGCTGGTGGGAGTCCGATACCAATCTGCCTATTCCTCTGGGAGCGATTGTGGCCCGCAGGTCGCTGGATCTGGCAAGCATCTCGAACTGGATCCGCTCCTCTGTCGAATATGCCTGGAAACATCCCGAGGACTCTCGGGCCTATGTCCTCCATCACGCTCAGGAAATGGATCCGGATGTCGCCGATGCTCACATCGACCTGTACGTCAATCCATTTACCGCGGAGCTGGGCGAAGATGGCTATGCCGCAATTTCAGCCCTGCTGAATCGCGCAGCCGATGAAGGGCTTGTGCCGAGGATTGATCCTGCGCTGCTGAAGCGTCCGTAATACGGCGGCCTAAACGGCTTCACTGATAGCTTATATTTTCTATATTCATAAGAGGAGCACCAAGAACCCGACAACCGGGTCTCCTGGACGCTCCTCTTTTTCATTGTCCACCCATGAATGGTTCTTGTCGTACACTCCTGTTCAGTACTCATTCCTCGATATAAAATCATGCAATCGCCGATAAATTCCGATAATCTCATCCATGGGCATTCTCACCAGTCCGCTGGAAGAAGGAGCTACAAACTCACGCACGCCGTCAATGACGGAGTCCGGCTGAATTCCCCAATCCGCCTTGGCTTTGCCGCTGAATTCGGTATACACGCCCTTGCCGACAAAGCAGGCAACCTCCGGTCTGTACTTGGCCAGCTTCTCGCGCAGCGTCTCTCTACCGAGCCTGTACTCTTCGCGGGTTATGTCTTCGGCCCCCCTTGTGGGCCTGGCTACAATATTGGTAAATCCGTACCCTAGCTTAAGCAATTCCCCATCCTCAGCGGCTTCATATAAGCGCGTGGTCAAACCGGATTTATGCAGAATCCTCCAAAAATTGTTGCGAGGGTTCGCATAATGATGACCGACCTCCCCGGATCGCAAACTCGGATTAAAACCGATAAATACAAGAGTCAATCCATAATCCAGATGATCGCTGACTTCATCCATTTTGCTTCCTCCTCTCATCATCTAAATCTGGGTTCCCTTGAGCTTAATGAGAGCTCGATGCGGCAGCGCTGTTGTTGCGTTTGCGTATCTGGTGAATGCCCATCACGACGGCAACAAGCTCCCAGTCACCAAGAACGTCGCTCTCATTCTGAAGCTGATAGGCTCCGGCTTGAAGCCAGCCGCTAATGCGGGAAAAAGAGGCGATGCCCCCTCCGGCATCATCCGTTATTTCATACTCATTGGAAAAAGCAGGCGAAGTGATCTCGTATACGCCCCGCGATCCCGCATCGTATTCGAATTTTTTCGTAAAAAAACTCATCCGCATGCGCAGCAGGCCCAGTTCTTCCCCATTGCCGCCAGTAATATTCCATTTGTTCGAGAAGAATCGAAACGACCCGCTGCATACCGGATCTCCCGAAGCGTTATATACGTCCAGCGAGGAGCCGAAAGCGCTCTTCAAATCCAGACTTCCTATGACACTGCCTTCCCTATCCATAATATCTGTTATACCCGAGCTAAAAAAGTTATCCTTAAAATATAAATGCATAGGACTTCTCCCCTTCCTCGATTCCTGCATACCTGTTATTCATACAACGATTTGCAGATTAAATTGTTTCAATTTTTTTGCGGGAAATTCGGGAACCGATCCGTCATTTGATTGTCTAATAGTCGAGGTGATGTTATTGGAGTACCTTAAATCGATGGTGGCCGTGAATGATGCGAGCACCGTGCTGAGTGACTGGATGGAGTCCTTCGGCCAGGACGTATGGAACTATGCATTCTTCCTAACGAAACGCAAAGATGCGGCTGACGATATCAGTCAGGACGTGTTTTTGAGAGCATTTAAGCACTGGAATGATTTTCAGGGCCGAAGCTCTGTCAAAACATGGCTGTTAACCATCACCCGCAATCTTTCCCTGAACTATCTCAAGTCTTCCTATATGACAAGGGTATCATTAACCGGCTGGATCACTTCCAAGCAGACCAAACCCTCCGCTGAAAAAGAGTTTATGGATGCCGCTGCCGTCTCGCAGATTTGGAAGTACGTGTTGGAGCTGCCGCCCAAATACCGGGAGGTGCTGATTCTTGAATCCCATTACCAGCTGCCGCGAAAAGAAATAGCGGAACTGCTCGGCATATCCGAAGGAACAATCAAATCCAGACTGCACCGGGCTCGAGCCCGAATGGAAATGATGTTGAAAGGAGAGGATGTCCAGTGAAGACCGAACAAGAGCTACAGCCCGATTGGATTCAGGAACTCGCTTCTTCTCCATTTAACGAGCCGATGTTCACCGAAGAGATGAGATCCAGTGTATTAAACAACGCTGCTAATGGCTCTGTAAGAATGGGCAGAAAAAAACGGAGGTCTCCAACACGTCTGCGTATTATGACCGCAAGTGTGTTCATGCTTCTTCTAATCGTGGCGGCATGGGGATGGCGTGAATCACCCGTGATTCAACAGCTGATCCCGATCAAGGGTTGGGGGAATGCTGCCGATTGGGCTCCCCGCAGCGTGTACACGGAGGATGGCGTAGATAAACTTCAGGCATTTCCGGGCGGGGATAATGTAGCGGGCTCTCCAGCCGGTGCCTGGTGGAATCTTCTAACCCCCATTCAAGATCTTGAAGGGAAAACGATCCGCATATCCGCCGTACACCGGGATACGGGCATTACCCTTGAAGAGCTAGCTGAGACGAAGATTACTTCCGATATGGCATACAATGACTTTACGCGAGTATCTTCCCGTTTTGCCCTGCCGCTCTCCGGTTTATGGCGTTTCGACGTAATGGTGGATCAGGAGAAGTACGGCGATATCGTGGTCGATGTGCCGGACAGCAGCTGGGAGCCGAGTCCGAGTTTCGTTTCGGCTGCTTCTGAAGACCCGGTGGAGGCGATGCTTTCCTCAAAATATCCTCCCACTGAAATGACGGGCATCGAAGGGCGTCTCGGCTTTATTGATCCGGGCTTTATAGCTGGTCAGCCCAATAAATACATGTGGCATTTCTGGGGGCGAGACGAGGAATTAACGGGTGACTTGCACATTACGGCTGTAAAAAGAAACACGTCCGAGATCATCGATGTCTTTAAAGTTGCCGGTTTACGGCCCTCTCCGTTAAACGGCGCCGATGCAGCAATACCTACCTCCATGTCGCTGCCTTCGCCAGGACTATGGCGCATTATGGTCTCCATTAACGGTCAGCTGTTCGACAGCGTCATTGTGGAGGTCGATAAGCCTTAAATAGCGATGTCCCAAATTATATGAGCTACTTATGATCATGAATTCAAACACGACTCATGTCACTCCTCGTTCTCTATTTGAGGCAGACGCTGCCTTGACCAAACCCTTGAAATGAGACCTTTAGATAAAAACAAGGCTGCCCCGGTCTGTAGGCATCTACAGAATCGGGGCAGCCTTTTCATGAGGAATATCATAAATTTCTTATTCCTTTTATTTCATCAGCCGAACAACATTATTCCGCGTTCAATGCTTCCTTCGGCACTTCGATCTTGCTGATTTCGTTATGCTTCGAGTAGGTGCTCTTCATTTTCATATCCAAGGATACCTTCTGACCTTCGGCTTCCATTGCCATCACCATGTCCAAATCGGTTGTTGCAGGCAGGTAAGATTCCTTCTGTACGCCATAAATAATATGGATGCTCTTGATATCCATTTGATCCATCATGGCTTCCATCTGCGGATCGTTGCCCGCTTGACTCATCATGGACTTGGCAAGCTCCTTCAGATTGTCGCCGGAGACATCCGCCGTCAGGACGTATGTGTCTCCATCCTCCGTTACCTTGAAGTCCTTAGCAAGGGTCTTGAACTGCTCTACCTGCTGCTCCGGACTCGCACTGCTTGGATCCAGGCTATCACGGATCTCCTGCTCCGATTCCTTCGGAACCTGCATCCATTGACCATCCATGAGCATGTAAATACCGTCTTCCGTTATATACTGCTTCATCTCGACCTTGCCTTCCGGAGAATCCATCACGACGTTCTGCATCATCTCCACCGGCTCGAGCGTAAGTTCCGAATCAAGCGACATATTAACATCCTGCTCCTGCTTCTCTTCGCCTTCAACCACGATATGCTGTTTAACATCGGCTTTCATCGCAAAGCTCTTCAAATTCTGGGAAGCTTCGGCCGATTTCTGGAGAAGCTCGTCAGCAGTCGGAAGAGCATCCTCCTTCGGTTCTTCTTTAGCTGGCGTCTCTGTCGAAGGAGTCGTCCCTTGTTCTGTTGCTGGCGGCGTTGCGGCGTCATCTGCTGCTTTGTTGTCCTTACCGCATGCCGTCATACTCATAACCAAAATTGCCCCTAGTAATGCTGCTGTCCACTTCTTCAATCGAATGTCCTCCTAAAATATGTATTCCGAGTTACTTCCCCATTCTATACGATTTGTAACATCGATTGATCAAAATTTCCGAAAAAGGTACACTAGACCTATTCTTTGTCAGGGAGCGTGCTCGATTGGAAAACATTCTGATTACCGGATATCGGGCCCACGAGCTCGGTATTTACAATAACAAACACCAAGGCATACCTTATATACGTAAGGCGATTGCCAATCGCCTGGTTCCACTGCTTGAGGAAGGCCTCCGGTGGGTCATCACGCCAGGACAATATGGCGTGGACCTATGGGCCATCGAAGCGGCTATCGAACTAAAGTCCCAATACCCCAACCTGAAATGCTCCATTCTGACGGCCTACCAGAATCCCGAGGAGCAATGGAACGACGATAAAAAAGCTTATTTCCAGGAAGTGATGAAGGGGGTAGACTTCTATGCACCCGTCAGCAAGGGCCCTTATCAGGGGCCATGGCAGTTTACGGCCAGGGATGATCTGCTTCTCCGCAAAACCGATGGTATTCTGCTCGTGTATGACGAAGATAACGGCGAAGCCAGCCCCAAGTTCATCAAAGAGCGTGCCCTGAAGAAGCAGGCAGCCGAAGGCTACCGCTTTATCAGCATCGGATCGGAGGAGATACAGGCTGTTGCAGACGAAGAGAGCATGTCGCAGGATTTTTACTAGGCTCGATATTCCCCGGTTACCACTTCGATCCGCCAGAGGAGCTGTTATGTTCCCAACTGGATCGCTCGAGGAATTCCGGCTGGCGAATCTCCCCAGCTGGAGCATGCCAAATTTCACAAAGATCAAGGAAAAGAGAAGTTGAACTAACTAAAATGAACCTGTGGCAATATGACACATGAGAAGCGGTGGAGCATGCGAATTAACAAATACATAAGCGAAACGGGATATTGCTCGCGCAGAGAAACCAACCGATTGATTGCAGCCGGACGCATTACAATCAATGGCAAGGTGTGTGAAAAAGGGGCGGACGTTGAGCTGCACGATATCGTGTTGATAGATGGAAAGAAAATTCCTCGTAACGATAGCGAAGCGGTTTACCTGGCTCTCAATAAACCCATCGGTATTGTCTGTACGGCAGCTGAGCATGTGGAGGGAAACATTATTCAGTATATTAACTATCCATCGCGCATTTTTGCCATCGGGAGGTTGGATAAAGCATCTGAGGGGTTGATTTTACTCACGAACGACGGAGATATTGTGAACAAAATGATGCGTTCGGAGCATAATCATGAGAAAGAATATGTGGTGACCGTGGACAAACCCGTTACGGACGAATTTATGCAAGCGATGTCTCAAGGCGTTGAAATCCTGGACGTCATAACCAAACCATGCGAGGTTTACAGGCAAAGCGAAGATGTATTTCGTATTATTTTGACGCAGGGCCTTAATCTGCAAATCCGCAGAATGTGTAAAGCCTTGGGGTACAGAGTCCTGAAGCTGGAGCGTGTTCGGATTATGAATATTACACTGGATCAGCTCGAACGGGGGGAGTGGAGGCATTTGAAGGAAACGGAACTGCATCAGCTCCTGTTCATGTTGAACTAGGCGAAGGCGTCTAACCAACATAAAAAGCCATTTTTCAGCTTTGCCCACGGCGGCCGAGCGAAAGCACCGCTAAGGTTTACGTCAAACCTTGGTATCGTGTCAAGTATATGAAAAATGGCTCTGCATGCTGTAAAACTTGTTATCGCTATGCCAGCAAATAATCGTCAATGCTGGTATACGCATAACCATGAGCCGCCGCAACCGCTTCATAGGTTACCTTGCCGTCGATGACATTGATGCCCTTGGCAAGCGCTTTATCATGACGAGCGGCCGGGCGGAGCCCTTTACTTGCTATTCTCAACCCATACGGTGCCGTTACATTGGTCAGTGCCATGGTGGAGGTTCTGGCTACGGCGCCCGGCATGTTGGCTACGGCATAATGAATAACGCCATGCTTTTCATAAGTCGGGTTATCATGCGTGGTGATCCGGTCAATCGTCTCGATCGAGCCTCCTTGGTCAATTGCCACATCCACGATGACCGATCCCGGGCTCATCTCTTTTACCATCTCTTCCGTTACGAGGCGAGGAGCCCTTGCACCGGGGATCAATACCGCACCCACGACAAGGTCGGCGGCCTTCACTGATTCCGCAATATGATACGGATCGGACATAATCGTTTTGACCCGCCCTTGGAAAAGATCATCCAGTTGACGAAGTCGGCCGGGATTAATATCGAGGATGCTGACGTCCGCACCGAGTCCCAGCGCAATTCTTGCCGCATTGGTGCCAACGATGCCGCCGCCGATAACGGTAACCTTACCCGGTGCGACCCCAGGTACGCCGCTTAGAAGGACACCCTTGCCACCATGTGCTTTTTCCAGGAAATGCGCCCCGATTTGGATGGACATTCTTCCTGCCACCTCACTCATCGGTGTCAGCAGCGGCAAGCTGCCATCCGTTAATTGTATCGTTTCATAAGCAACGGCACTCACCTTACGGTCGACCAGTGCTTTGGTCAGTTCCGGCTCGGGGGCCAAGTGCAGATACGTATATAGGATCATATCCTCTTGAAAGTATTCATACTCCTCTTGCAGGGGTTCCTTCACCTTCACAACCATCTCGGCTTTCCACGCTTCGGCAGCCGAAGCAACCACCTTGGCTCCAGCCGCTCTGTAAGCTTCATCCGTAAATCCGATCCCATGGCCTGCCCCGGATTGAACAAGCACTTCGTGCCCGGCATTCCTGAAACTAACGACCGTACCCGGCGTCATGCCTACACGGCTCTCGTTATTTTTGATTTCTTTGGGAACCCCAATGATCATCCCCATGCCTCCTTAATGGTGAGCTTTGCCTATCTAATTGAATTGTAACCATTTTTACCCAAACTGTGTACCTGTCTAAGGTATGGGATTGTCCATCCGAATTTATATCTATGTATCCGTAGTATATGCAGGTGAAAGATGAACTGCATGCAGAAAAAAAACACTTCTGGCAGAGGAATTATAACGGATTTTTGTCCGTTATATCATCCTCGCCCAAGTGTTTGTATAATACGCATTCATGAAACCATAAGTATTTCTGTTGTTTGAAACCTTCGTTAATGCGCAATCAGCTTAACGTTTTTTCGCGATCCTTCCCTTTGTCGGATTCACCTGCGTTTTTGTTCGCCTTCTCCCGGTCGAGCTGCATCTCCTCCACCGTCTTCACCTTGAGTCTCGCTGCTCCTTCATACGGACGGGTGGGTATCAGATTGTCAGATGTTAGCCGTGCCTTCGCTTCGGCGATCGAAGCCGCGTATTGAGGAAGCCATGCTTCACCGGCTACCAGCATTTCATCGACCAGCTGCCAAATTTCCTTCGGATTACATACCGCACCGACCAGCGGATCCATCATAAATGCCTGACGAAGCAGCTTGTCATCTCCGTGAACCGCCGCTTCAACCGCTAGCCGTTGCACGGATATGCTTGCGTTGCACACGGCAGCCGGCCCTAACGGCAAATTCCCTACATGCGGCATGGAAATGCCGTTGCGGTCCACGTAACCCGGCGCCTCAATGATTGCATCATCCGGCAGATTGGAGATAATGCCCTGATTCACCACATTAAAATGGCCCCGGTATACCCGGCCGGTTTCCAAGCCTTCAATAATGTAGGAGCCATGCTCCTCTCCTCGTTGCTCCGGCGTGTACTCCATAGCCGGATCTTTCATCCAGTTCGGGAAATCGGTCTCGAACCAGTTGCGTCCCTCGGTACAGACTCGCAAATATCCGCCCGTCTCTCCGTTTATCCAGCTGCTGAGGTCGATCCACTCCGTAATTTCCTCCGGCCGTTTACGGTACCAAGGAACATATTCGCTTAGATGGCCGTTGGACTCGGTGCTGTAATACCCAAAACGTCGCAGCATATCGATGCGAACCTTCTCAGTCCTGCTGTACTCCGGATGCCGTTCGAACGCATCCAGCAGTCCAGCCGTCAAATCCTTGCCTTGATGCGAGGCTTGAATATACCAAGTCTGATGGTTAATTCCGGCACAGACAATATCGACCTCCTGTTTCTTTAGACCGTACACCTCGGCGATTTGGTGATGCCCATGCTGCACGCCATGACATAAACCAATCGTCCGCACGCCGCCATACTGATTGCATGCCCATGTCAGCATAGCCATCGGGTTCGAATAGTTCAGCAGCAGTGCATCTGGCGCGCTCACCTCGCGAATATCCCGGCAAATGTTCAGCATCTCGGGGATTCCCCGCTGGCCATACATAATGCCGCCTGCACAGAGCGTGTCGCCTACGCACTGATCGATGCCGTATTTCAGCGGAATGTCCACATCCGTGCGAAACGCCTCCAATCCACCCACGCGAATGGTGCAGATGACATATTTGGCATTCTGCAGGGCTTGTCGTCGATCCGTGGTGGACTGAATCGCAATCGACAGCCCATTCTCGATAATGTCCCGCTGACACAATTCCGTGACCATATCCAGGTTATGCTGGCTGATGTCGGTGAATGCGACCTCGATATCCCTAAACTCCGGTACAGTCAACAAGTCACGCAGAATTCCCCGGGTAAAGCCGATGCTTCCCGCTCCGATAAAAGCAACCTTAAATGACATTCTATCCACTCCTTAGCTGCAAATTAGATTGTAGTTATTGTAACAATCAAGTGGTAGAAAGCGTTATCAAAATTATGACCTCTTGAACTCTTCTGAGTCAAAAATCCTCACTTCTTATCTGCTCCGGCATCCTGATCACCGTATTTCCAGGCATTGCGGTCCTTCCGCAGCCGATATTCCACCGGCGTGGTGTCCGCATACTTCTTGAACAACATATGAAAATACTGTCTGCTGCCAACACCCACATAATCCGATATTTCATGGATGGGGATATCCGTCTGCTCCAGCAGCATTTTGGCCTTTTCCATTCGAATCATGGTCAGATACTCGGTTATTGTTCTGCCCGTCCCTCTGCGGAATACTCGATGCAAGTAGCCGGGATGCAGATTCACCTCAGCGGCAACGTCTTTCACCTGAATATTGCGGTCATAGTTCTGATGCAAGAAATCGACGCTTCGTTTAATGTAGAACTCGCTCTGCTGCATTTCGCTACGTTCCCTTTCATCATACAGCCGGGCGATGCATACAAGCAGCTGAATAAACAGCATATGCGTCATCATTCTGCCCTCAGTCCCTCTTTGATCAAGTTCAAGGACGAGGCTCCTTAACACCGGATATACCTCCTCTTGATCCACTAACACCAAGTAGGGAAACGGCCGATTCAACAGAAAAGATACCTCTTGCTCCTCCCGGGCAATCTGCCTAAGAGAAAGTGACCTTTCTTCAGTTTCCATAAACCCGAATTCCACATTCAGCATTCGGCAGGAGGCCGCCTGCTCAACGATTAACCGATGCGGGACATCGGCATCCAGTACCATAAACTCCCCTTTTTTCAGCGTGAGACTCTTTTCCGTATCGCCTACCTTCACGTCAATCCGGCATACCCCTGAGATCATATACATAATTTCGGTTGAATCATGCTGATGGTAAGGCATTTCATAATCCATCCACTGCTTATAGTAATAGGCGTAAAAGCGCGGGACGTAATCCCCCTCTTCTAACATCTGCTGAAACAAGCTGCCATTCACACGTTTTCCTCCTTTGTCCAAGCATTACGGAGTTCCAATTCATAGAAAAACATCTATCGACGTCCTTACAAAAAACAGACCGCGGTTAGAAGTAGTTTTTCTTGCGATAGCAGGCCGCCAATGCCTTGCATGAAAAAAAGCCTGGCCCTTAGGCCAAGCTTATCATCAATATGCCAGTGGTGCTACGAGATTTTGAAGGCCGATACGGTATGGTTCAGCTCTTCGGCAAGCTCGGCAAGCGATTGTGCCGTTGCAGCCGATTCCTCGCTTGTAGCCGCCGTTTCCTCCGTCGACGAAGATATCGTTTCAATGGCGGTTGCAACCTCGGCAGCCYGGGCTGCCTGCTCCTCGCTGGCGGCTGCAATATCCATCACTTTGCCCGCCGATTCATTCACCATGCTTGTAATGTAGGCAAAAGCTTCCCCGGCTTTTTCCGTGTGGATAACGCCTTGATTCACCGCCTCCACGCTATCGGCCGTATTCTTCTGCATGCCCTTGATGATTTCGGCAATCTGCTTCGTGGCCCCTCCACTGCGTTCGGCCAGCTTACGCACTTCATCCGCCACCACGGCGAAGCCTCTTCCTTGATCGCCGGCCCGAGCAGCCTCGATCGTCGCATTAAGGGCAAGCAGGTTGGTCTGCTTGGCGATATCGTCGATGACCTCGATGATCTCACCGATCCGCTGGGAGTCCGCTTCGAGTTTGGCAACCTGATCCCGTACCCGATTCATGCCTTCCACCGATTGCTGGACGATGCCGCTGCCTTCCGTTGCAATGCCGGAGGTCTGATTTACAAGCTCGGATGCTGCCGAGGCGTCGCTTGCAACCGAATTGATGGCATTCGACCATTCATGGAACAACTCACTGACGGTCTGCACGGATTCAGCCTGACTGCTGCTCCCAACAGCCAGTTCCTCGGCACCAGCTGACAGCTGCTGTGAAGCGGCGGCTACCGATGATGCGTTCATGTTCACTCTGCCGATCATCTCCCGCATGCTCTCCAGCAGCTCCGCAAATACACGGGACAATGTGCCGATTTCGTCGGCTCTGCGAAGATAAGCCGCAGGAACCTCCTGCGTGAAGTCTCCCTTCGACATGAACTCGCCGATAGAAACGGAAACGCCCAACGGCTTCACGATGGATCTCGTTAACAGGACTACGACAGCTGCCATAGCTACCAAGGTGGCTGCACCAGCAACGATAATGGAGATGATCAGTGCATCCGACTTCGCCGTAATCTCATCCATCGGGATAATGATAGCGGCAGACCATGGCGTTTCCGTCAATCCGGTCTTAATGGGCGTATACAGCTTGTACAGCTCGGCATCTTCTTCGGTATAGACATCCCCTTCCCGAATCGCATCCAGTATAAGAGGAACCGTCTTGCCAGGATATGCCTTCTCAAGCGTCTGCCCCATCAATCCGTCCTCCGGGGACGTTACGATCACGCCGGTATTCGAATAGATATGAGCATAACCCGTATCGAACAATCGGAACTGCTCCATTATGCTTTGCAAATGCGCCAGGGAAATATCGACGCCAACCACGCCGACGGTCTTGCCGTTATCGATAATCGGAACAACGAGCGATGTCATCATGACATCTTCGTTGCCTACTTTGAAGACGTACGGATCCATAATGATTTCCTTGCCGCTGTTCTTCGCCAGGAGATAGAAGTCACCTTCCCCTTCGTGCTCGTAATCCTCGATAACGGAACGTTCCAGGCCGGATTCCGTTCTTGCCCAGTAAGACATCATTCGCCCCGTATGGTCACTGCCCTGTTTGTTTCTGTATTCGTTATCCTGGCCATCAAAGGCATCCGGCTCCCATAAGGTCCAGATCCCTTTCCAGGAAGGATTGTCTTCCAGATTTCGTCTCAATATTTCATTAACGGCTGAGCGATTCGTGGTGTCGCTCTCCTTCATTCCAACAAAGCTTACAGCCAATGTACGTGCGGAGTTCATCACATCGTCGAGCTCTGCTTGTACCAGAGCGCCAATCTTCTCACTCGTTGTCACCGCGAGCGTCTTGGCCGAATCCAGAGCCTCCTCCGTTGTAGTCATGCTGATATAAGTCATCATGACAGCTAGAAAAATCGTGATCGACCCCAAAATGACAAGCAGCATACGACTCTGGAGTTTCATTGCGAACAGAGATTTCAAAGACTTCCATCGTTTCATTATGAGTCACCCTCTGAATTCGCAATCATTCGACAACAATCGCAGGGCGGCCCGCAAAATTCTTGCGTGCTCACGCAAGAGAATTTCGGTTACGAACGGTATGTAAGTGTATATGCTTATGTTACTGGATGGATATAGTCTGTTAGTAGGAAGGGTGGTTACTTGCGGCATGACAAAGGACCTATTTGAATATGGTGTCGATGACCTCTTGTCACCGGAAGAGATTGAAGAGGTTTTGGCGCAGCTTGAAGAAGAATGGAATGAATTTAACAGCCGGAAGAAGCCTAAAATCATATCGAAGGATGCATTGCTTCATGATCTGAAACGAAAAAAAGAGTAAACCTTCTATCAGCTTATCTGGACAAAATCCGAATCCGAGAGGATTCCCATTTGCTTTGCCTTCAGTGCAGCTTCTATACGTGACTTCACATTCAACTTTTGAAAGAGATTGGTTAAGCAGTACTCGAGTGAACGCTGGCTCATGATCACCGTCCCCGCAATCTCTTTGTTGCTCTTTCCGCGAGCGATTTCCTTGAGAATACTATATTCTTTATCGGTTATAGACTGGGCTGCCGGCGCGCCTGCTGTCCGTTCCGGACCATTTGCGGTAACGCGGCGGAGCTGCTTCACGAGTGTCAACGGCAGAACGACCTCTCCTCGCAGCGCACACCGAACAGCCGTTACCAGCTGCTCTTTGCCCGACGTTTTCGAGACAAATCCAGCCAGTCCGGCCTCCATAATCAAATTAAAATGATTGCTGACTTCAAAGCCCGTATAAATCAGCATTACCGCGTCCGGAGCAATCCGGAGGATCTGCTTGGCCAAATCAATTCCGTTCATGCCCGGCATATGCATATCAATCAGCATCACGTCAAAATGCAGCGCGCTCACCAGCTCCAGTGCCCGCTCCGGCGTATTGGCAAGCTTCACGAACATATCCTTTTCCTGCTCAAGCAGAACCTTGGTTCCCTCCATCACCGAGGGATGGTCATCCACCAATAAAATTTCGATCATCGTCACTCATGACTCCTTCAGCCTGATATCTTGCTTGCTTCACTGACGGCGAATTACCTTGCCGTAATGGATATATAGACAGCCAACCCGCCGCTATCCGACGAGTCGAACTGGATTTTGCCGTTCATGCTCCTGACTCGCTCTTTCATGCCGCCAATCCCCATGCTGTTGAATTGGTCCGATTGCTGACTGGGGTCGATCCCAATCCCGTTGTCTTCATAACTCAGTTTGACTTCATCCGACTGGGTGGACAAACGGAGCCTTACCTCCGTTGCGTTGGAATGCTTCGTTGCATTGGCCAGCAGCTCCTGGACAATCCTGTACAGTCCGATCAAATGGTCGTCACTGATATCATCATCGAAGTTTGAGCAGTCGAATTGTATGGAATAATTGGTGCGGAGCTGAGTAAATTCAAACAATGCCTCAAGCGAGCGTTCCAACCCCTCCTCCTTCAGCAGCGGGGGACGAAGCTCGTTGCACGTAATTCGAATCTGATAAATGACATCCAGAAGCCCCTGCTCAATCTCCTCCAGCTGCGGGCGCAGATCCTCCGGCAGCTCATGATCCGAAGTAATCTGATTCAATTTCCTGTACCATATAATCTGTTCCTGAAGCGCGGCATCGTGAAGGTCCTGGGACAATCGCTTCCGCTCATTTTCGGATAAATGAAGCATGAGTCGCAGCAGCCATAGGGGCATGATCTGCTGGGATGAACCCAGCTTCTCCAGTTCCCTCGTCAAATCCTCAATGACGCGGAAGTTATCGTACAGAACACTTGCATAACGCGTAATGGTCTCCAGCCATATTTTTTGGGCCTGAATCAGGAGCAAGGGAACCTCGCCGCCAATACAGACAATGCTGCTATCCCCGTTCATCTCTCCAATCTTGACAAAATATCCGTCACACATCTCAAACAGTTTACAGAACGGAATATGCTCTGGACCGCATGTATGGATCGCACGAATCACCCCTTGTGGCGGCTCTTTATGGCCCCCTTGGATTTTGATATGCAGACTGTGGTGGTTTATCTGAATGAGGCTCACCCGATCCGTCCCCAGCACCTTCTTGATTTCCCGTACGATCCGGGCATTCAATTCACTGATCTTCACCATCCCGAAAAGATCGGAGGAGAATTGATCCAGGCTCATCTGCAGCCTGAAATACAGGTCCTCGCTCTCCCGGACAAGCCTTTCTGCCGCAATCCGCTCCCGTTCGGCCTGCTTCTGCTGCGTAACATCCCGAATAATGGTAAGCGCCGTATGATGTCCTATATAAGGGATCGGCGTCGTTATGGCCTCAATATCAATGATCGTCCCATCAAGCCGAACCAGCTTGTTCCCGGAGAGTTCCGACGTATTCCCGCTTTCATACACTTGTTTAACCTCCGATATCACGAACTCGACCTGATCCGCAGGGATAATATCCTGGAGCGAAGCACTCGCCAATTGTGCGATATCCGTAATGCCCAATAAGGAAAAGCCCGCAGGGTTCGCATAAATATAAGAAAAATCGGAATGCAGGAACATCGCAACCGGTGCGATATCCTGGATATGGCGGTTGATTCGATCACTCTCCACAAGGGCCCGTTCCGCTGATTTACGGGCGGTTATATCCTCGAAAAAAACTTCAATCGTGTCCGATTCCGCATCATAAAGGGCCGTCGCCACGACATCGACCCGCTCTCCGTCAACCCGCCTTATGGATAGTTCTTCGGCAACAACTTCCCCTGTCCGAATCAACTGTCTGAGCCGTTTGCGGGCCCACTCCTCATAGGGATCAAGCACCCAGTCCCAAGGATCGGTACCCAGGATGTTCTCAGGACCCGCCGCCCCAAGGATCCGAAGTCCGGCGGGATTCACGTACATGAGCTTGCGGTCCTTGCAGACTGCAATGGCAATTGGAGATAACTCCACCAGCCTGCGATACCGGTTCATGCTTTCCTTGAGCGCCTGTTCCATCTTCTTGCATTCTGTAATATCATACAGCGCCTCTTCCATGCGGAAGCGGGTGGTAATATCAACGGCAATGCCATCCGTGCGGATCATTTGACCGGCGTCATTCAACGTCGGAATCATCTTTAGCTGGACCCAGCGAACATCACCATCCGCATGGATAATTCGGTATTCCGTATGAACGGTCTCCCCTTGTCGAAGTTTGTCTACCAACGATCGAAACAGCGCCATATCCTCCGGATGGATCAGCGTTTCCCAGGAAAGGCCGACTGCGAAATCACGATGTGAATAACCTGTGATTTTATGAAAAGCCAAAGAAGTATTTTGGATGCTCCTTGTGCCGAAATCGTATGACCAAATACCCACATCAAGCGTAAGCAGCATATCATCAAGCAAGCGGAATCTGCCTTCGGCCATGTCCAAAGCCTGATGGCTTAGCTTCCGCTGATATGCGCTTTTGAACAAGAAAATCCAGAATGTAATGGTGAGGGCGACTAATACCAGGATGGTTGCCCCCAAGAAGTAAGTACGCATGATGTTTGCTGGTCTCCTTATGAAGCATACACGCAGTCATGTCAGATGCCTTGCGGTATACCGAATGCGAGCTGCGGAATGAATCAAATGGCAGCCATATCATTTATCGGCAAATCCTTCACAAATGCGAAGATCAAGAATAGAGAAATTTTAGGTAATGATTCGAAGTGTCATATTTACGAAAATAAACGAAGCAAAATAAAGCCCGAAGCAGCGTTGCGCTTCGAGCTTTTCTCATGAGATATCCATTGTCCACGCTGCTCATGCCAAATCCCACTCGGAGTGAATCTTGGGCACATCGGAAATCAACTGCTGGGTATAAGGATGCTGCGGATTCAAGATAACCTCTTCCGCTGGTCCCCGCTCCACGACTTTCCCTTGTTCCATAATATACAGCGTATCGCTTACATAATAAGCAAGCCCTACGTCATGGGTAATGAAAATAATCGTCATGTTGTTCTCATCCCGCAGCTTCAAGAGCATATCCAGTATCGTGGACCGCGAGCATGCATCGACCATGGAGGTCGGTTCATCCGCAATCAGCAGCTTCGGATGGAGCATGAAAATCCGGGCGATCATCAGGCGCTGCATTTGTCCGCCGGACAGTTCGAACGGGTATTTATTGTGCAGTTCCTCGAATTTCAGATTGACGAAGGAGCACGCTTCCTTCATTTTGCGGAATTGCTCCTCCTTCGTCAGTTTATCTCCCTGCAGCTTGATGCAATCGAGCAGCAGCTTCTCGACTTTATAGAAGAGATTAAATGAAGAGAACGGGTCCTGAAAGATCGCTTGGATATTTTTCCAATAGCGCTTGCGATCTCTGTGCCGCTTCAGCTGCCTTGGCTTGCCCATATACTCTATCGTACCGCTGCTCTCCTTCAGCAGGCCCATGATCATTTTCGCCAGTGTCGTTTTGCCGCTTCCGCTCTCGCCGACAATCGATATGATTTCGCCTTCATGAAAGGTAAAGCTGACATCCTCCACGGCGGTGGTCTTCTGCTTCCCGTAACCGAATACCTTGGTGAGATGCTCTCCCCGAATCAGGACATCATTCCTCTTCATTTGCATACCACTCCTTAAGCACACCCGGTTCCACGATGCAGCGATACATTCGATCCTCTACGGTCCGGCTCGTTATCTTTCCCTTACGGCAGGCGTCTTGCACATAGGAACAGCGATCTGCAAACCGGCAGCCCTCCGGTACGTTTTTCAGATTAGGCGGGGTGCCCGGGATAGCGGCCAGCTTATGGCCTTTCATGCCTTCCTCCGGCACTATGATGGAACCCATCAGCTTTTTCGTATAAGGATGGATCGGGTCAAAAATCATTTGCTCTGCGGTTCCGCGCTCCACGATCTCCCCTGCATACATGACGATGATGTCATCCGTTACGTGATAAAGCAGCGGCAGCTCGTGGGTGATAAATACCAGAGACTGAATATAGCCCCGATCCAGCAGACTTTTCAGCAGCTTGATCACCGCTTTCTGCGAGGTTACGTCCAGCGCCGAGGTCGGTTCGTCCGCAATCAGCACTTTGGGGTTCAGAATGGTGGAGATTGCGATCACCGTCCGCTGCTTCATGCCGCCTGACAGCTCGTTCGGATAGGAGTTCAGCACCTTGGTTGACAAATTCAAGGTTTCGAACCGTTCCGCCGCCATATCCCACACCTGCTTCTTGTTCAGCTCAGGGCGATGCTCCTTCATAATATCCTCGACGAAATGAATGATTTTGAGCGTAGGATTCAGGGCATTCATAGCTGCTTGCGGGATATACGATATCTCTCTTCCCGACACCTGGGAACGGAGCTGTTCCTTGCCAAGCTTCATAATATCCGTGCCGCTTACGACAATTGAGCCGCTGCCATAATGCAGCGGTGGAAAATAGAAACCCATCAGGCTGAGCGCAAGGGTCGATTTGCCGCAGCCGGATTCACCAGCAATGCCAAGTGTCTTCCCCTTTTCGAGCGAGAAGCTCACGCCGTCTACGGCATAGACATGCTCCTTCAACCGGGTACGATAATAGGTCTTCAATTCGTTCACTTCCAGTATATTTGTGCTCACAACACCCATCAGCTCCTAATCTTCGGATTGAATATCTCATCCATGCCGGTGTTCATCATGTACAAGGAGAAGGTAATGATGGCGATGGAGATCGCCGCCGGGATAAAGGCCCACCACGCACCGGCAACCGGTGCCTCAAATACGAGCGCCCAGTTCATGATGATGCCAAGGGAAATCGTGTTGTAAGGTCCCAGCCCCAGCATCGAGATGGAAGCCTCGGACAGAATACCTGATGCCGTCTGCAGCACAAACGCCATGACAACATAGGAAGCGATGTACGGCAATATCTCCGAGATGATAATGCGCGGCGTGCTGTAGCCGGATATTTTCGCGATATTTACGTGATCCCGGTTTCGCAGCGAGGATGTCTGCGCACGTACGGCCCTGGCCGTCCAGGGCCAGCTGGTAATGCCAATGATAACCGCCGTAACAAACGAGCTGCGCGAATCGATACTGACCGAGATCAGAATGAGGATGACAAAGGAAGGTATCACGATGAAAATGTTGGTGATGGCGGTCAGCAGATTATCAATCATGCCTCCGATATAACCTGAGGCTAAACCGATCACAAGACCAATCACTGTAGCAAATACGCCGGCAATCAGCCCAACCTGCAGGGAGGTCCGAATACCATAGATCAATTCCAGGAATAAATCCCTGCCGAAGTTATCCGACCCCAGCAGCAGCTTCGAATCCGGCGGCTGGTACGCCAGGGCGATCATCTCCAGCGGATCGTTGCGGTTAAAGAGCGGGTAGATCAGCACCATCCCGATCATAGCCAGCAGCATGCAGGCTCCGAACATAAACTTTGGCGATTTGATCAATATGCGAAAGGAACTGTTCATATTATTGATCCTCCATCTGAGCGGCCTTGATTCTTGGATCGATCCAGCCGTAGATTAGGTCAATCGTAAAGTTGGCCAGCAGCACAGCCAGAGCGATCAAGAGGGTGCAGCCCGAAATTAACGGATAATCCAGCTGACGGATCGCCGTGAACATCCAGGTTCCGATTCCCGGATAACTGAATACGATTTCACAGATCAGCGAACCGCCCACCATCGTACCGATGGATAACGCCAATCCCGTGATCTGGGGCAGCATCGCATTTCGGAATACATACCTCGCGATCTTGGAGTCACGTATCCCGAGAAGTTTGCTGTATAGTACATAATCCGAATTCAGCTCATAGATGGACATCTCCCGCATGCCAATGGCTTGGCCGCCAATCGTAACCAGCACGATCGATAGAAATGGAAGCGTATGATGCCGAAGTACGGAAGCGAAGAATTCAAAGCTGAGGGACGGCACCATCTGGTAATCGTAGCCCCCGTGCAGCGGAAACCAGTTCAGGGACAGGGCGAATACATACAGCATAATAATGGCTAGGGTAAAAAAAGGAATGGAATTCACAAACAAGGCCACCGGGAATATCACTTTATCGAATACGCCTTTGCGGTAAGCCGCAACGGCGCCCAGCACGTTCCCGATCAGCCAGCCAACCAGAATGGCCGGAAGCTGAAGCCCGATCGTCCATGGAACCGCCGAGGCCAGAATCTCCGTTACCGGTTTCGGATATAGGCCGAATGAAGTGCCCAGATTGCCTGTCGCCAAATTTTTCAGATAGATGAAGAACTGCTCCCATAAAGGCTTGTCGATTCCAAACTCGACGAGAAACGTCTCATAGACCCGTTTGATCGTATCGCTGTCGGTCATCCCCTGCGTCATCTCAGACACGATCATGCTCACCGGATTCCCTTCAATCATCCGGGGCAGCAGGAAATTCAGCGTGACCGCAATCACCAGCGTCAGAAAGTACCAGAAGAACTTCTTGACGATATATTTTCCGTAAACGCTCAAGCAGCTCACCCCCATGGATCACACCCTGAAATTGGTGGAAAAGAGACCTATATCAGGGGTGCAAATCCGCCAATATAGGTCTTGGTTCAATGAGTTATATCCATCAGTTATGAATCTGATACAGCGACTTGATACCGGCTCCATCCATCGAAATTTGAGGCGGTATGTTGCTGCCGTCCCCTTCCGTCGGGAAGCCTTTCCATACGGATTCATTGACCGTATCGAATACCCAAGGACGATACATGAGCGGAATCGATGGGATATCCTTTAACCAGATTTGGGTCAATTCAGTGTAGAGCGCTTTCAATTCAGCTTCGTCCGTAATGGTTGGAATCTTCTCGATGATGGTATCGGCTTGCTCGTTCTTATACCGGCCCCAGTTGTAGAATGCCATCTCGCCCATTGGCGCAACGCCCTTGGAGTACATGATGGTCATAGCGCGGTTCCACGGCTGGCTTGGGCTGACCCCGCCGGCAGGCGTGTTCATGATGATATCGAACTTGCCGGTCTGTAGATCATTGGTCCATACCGGCGCTTCCGGGAATTTGGTGCGAATCTCGATACCGATTGCCTTCGCATTCTGGGCAACAATCTCAAGCGCCGCATTCCAATCCGACCAGCCGTATGGACATTCGATTTCAAATGGGCCGAGGCGGGTTCCGTTCAAGACGCGGATGCCGTCTTTCCCCTTCGCGGCGCCGATGGAATCGAGCAGCGCATTGGCCGCATCCACATCCGTTGTCCATTGGAGCGGTTTGATAGCCGCCTGGTCTACATATTTCGCTTCGGCCTCCGTATTCAGCGTCAACGACGGCTCCATTGGGGCCGAGTAGCCGCTGATGGCCAGCTCCGAAATTTTGCTGTAATCAATCGCCATAGCGATCGCTTTTCTGACATCCGCATTGTTGAGTCCTTCCTTCGTCATGTTGAAGAAGATCGATGGCATGGAGCCGGGCACATAGTAGGGAGCGTCTTTGATATAGGTTTTAACAGGAGCCCCGCCCTCCCACATTTTCCATACCTGCGGAATAAACTGCTGCGATACGTCTACCTGACCGCTCTTGAATGCCAGGTCGCCCGCTGCATTGTCTTTATAGATGACATGGGTGATATATTTGGGAGCCGGCAGCTTGCCAAAGAGTGCCTGCCCCCAGTAGTTATCGTCCCGTACGATCGTGATCTTCTGATCATTGTAAAAATACATTTTGTAAGGCCCCGTTCCGATCGGGTCCTCGTTGACTTCTTTACGAATGGTGGCAAGGTCGTTATTGGCTTTCTTCTCGACCTCTTCCCATACATGTTTAGGCAGCATCGGCATGATCTCGATGCTGTCGAGCACCGTCAATTTGTTCGGATTGTCTTTATTCAGCTTGATGTTCACCGTTTGCGGCCCGTCTGCCGTTACGTCCTCGATGTAGGTCCAGAAGCTGCTCCAGTTAATGTCATATTTTTTGCCGAGCTGGTAGGTATAAACGACATCATCGGAGGTGAACGGCTTGCCATCGCTCCATTTGGCATCCTTGTTCAATTCGATCTTCAGGGTCAGATCGTCGGTCCATTCATACTTGGTACCCAGCAGCGGCTCCAACTCGCCTGTCAGCTGATTGACCATGAACAAGGTTTCATAGACGAGTTCTCTGGAGTTTCCGTAGTTAATCGGAAACGCCGGGTTTCCGCTGAGCAGGTTAAAATTCGTAGGTGCCCCCCATTGCAAACCGTTCACGTATAACGTTTCATTTCTCGGCGTCGCTTTCGCATCGCCCGACGGTGCCGGCTCATCACTGCCTCCGGGTGTGTTTACCTCTTCTTTGGGCGGCGGCGGATCTGATGCGGTCGGCGGCGTTACACTCTGGCATCCGGCAGCAAAAAAAGACGCGGCCAACAAAAGAATGAACATGGGTCTCAGAACGGTCTTCAGCTTCACTTGTGAACCCTCCATTCATGGAAATGTGTTCTCACTTAAGTGCTGAGTATCCGGGACAAACATATGTTGTCTGCAAGCGCTTTCTCGATGAATTTATATGTTCCTCCACTCCATCTGAGTACGAATAAATTTTGTTATTTTTATTCAAGCCTCAAGGATTTTTCCAATTGACGTCGAACTTGAAAGGACATGGTTAATCTAGCGGACGATTCGATATCCTTCAAAGGGGTGGGCCTACTGCCTGTGATAAAAGATGTTTTGCTGCAGCTATTGTTTGCGTTGATGCCTTTTGTCGCATACAACATCTATTACAGAAAACTGACAGTCAACTATTCCCGTAATTTCATCATTGTTATTTGTTCGCTGTGCATGCTGCTGTCCATGACCTTTGCTTCGTCAGTTCAGAGCGGGCTGATCTTTGACGTACGGTATGTCATTATGTTCTTTGGCATGCTGTTCGGAGGGTTCACCACAGGGGCAATCCTGCTTGTGGAATTTCTAATTTACCGGCTGTACATAGGCGGAACCGGCATGACCGACGCGATCATTATATTGATCTTCACTTTTCCGCTGTCCGTTCTACTGTCATTCCTGTACCATCGAACCAAACACAAATTTTGGATCGTTTTTATAGCCGGTATCAGCTTCTCTATTCTCCCGCTCACGATACTCTACATAACCAAACCTGACTACATCATGAATAACTTCGTATTCAATATTCTAGCTATGCCGGTTCATAACTCGCTCGGGATTTGGCTTCTCGTTACCTTGTTTAACAAATCCGTATCCGACAAAGAATTTTACCTGAGATATATTCAAAGCGAGAAAGCAGAAGCCGTGAATCATGTCGCCGCATCCCTAGCCCATGAGGTCCGCAATCCGCTGACCACCGTGCTTGGGTTCCTGCAATTGATTAAGAGCGGTACGTTCCCTCAAGAAAAAACCGAACGTTTTCTGGAAATCAGCATGGAGGAAATTCGCCGGACCGAGCAAATCTTGTCCGAATATCTCTCGATCAGCAAACCACACTTGCCGTTTCAGCAAAGAATCGAGCTCTCGGCCCAGATTAAGTCTGTCGTCGAGCTCATGATTTCATACGCTAATATGAGCAACGTGACCCTCAGCGCTGATTACCCTCAGCTCCCCATTTACATTTTAGGCAGTCCGGCGGAGCTCAAGCAGCTGTTGGTCAACTTTATTAAGAATGCGATTGAGGCCAGCAAAGACGTCGACAGAGGCACGGTCCAGATCACCATCTATGAAGAAGCAGAACAGGTGTCCATCGAAATCAAGGATAACGGGATCGGCATGACGCCCGAGCAATTGAGCCGTCTCGGTTCAATCTATTATTCCACTAAAATGAGCGGCACCGGACTTGGACTCACCTTCTCCTATCAAGCCATCCGCGCCATGAATGGAAGTGTCTCGGTTCGGAGCTCGCCACGATCAGGAACGGTGTTTCTCATCACGCTCCCGCACGCCAATATAAATCCATAGATAGCATAGGTAACTTCCGCACGCAATCCGTTAACGATAAAGAGAGACGCCGCTGTAGTTACCAGAGCGCCTCTCTTTTATGGATCCAGTAATAATATTTCTTTTGCTGCAAAACTTCTGTTGTTTTTGCTTAAAGTGGTATCAGCCTTATTGGTATTTAGGGAGCCAGTCTCCATGCGCCTCAATCAGGTCGTCGCACAGGCTCTTGATGTCATCGATGGACAGCTCGGCAGCCGTATGCGGGTCGAGCATCGCCGCATGATAGATATGCTCCTTCTTGCCGGTTGCGGCCGCTTCCAGCGTCAGCAGCTGGGTATTGATATTGGTGCGGTTCAGCGCGGCACATTGCGGAGGCAGATCGCCGACATAGGTCGGGGTTACGCCGCTGGCATCGACCAGACACGGAACCTCAACGCAAGCTTCCTTCGGAAGGTTCGTGATCAGTCCCGTGTTCATTACATTGCCGCCGATTTTGAACGGAACATTAGTCTCGATTGCTTCCAAAATGTAGGAAGCATATTCATGGGAGCGGTTGTGCTTCAGATCCTGGTTGTTGACCAGATCCTCGCGCATCGCCTTCCATCCCTCGATTTGGTTCACGCAGCGACGTGGATATTCATCCAGCGGGATATTAAAGCGCTCAATAAGCTCCGGATAGTTACGCTTGATGAAATATGGATGGTACTCGGCGTTATGCTCAGACGACTCCGTAATGTAGTAACCGAAGTTCAGCATCATCTCGAGACGAACCATATCATGATGCTTCTCCTTCTGCTTCTCGGCCGCGCGCTTCTTAATTTCCGGATACAGGTCCACGCCATCCTTCGTTACCTCAAGCAGCCATGCCATATGGTTAATGCCGGCGATTTTGGCCTGCACGCCTTCCTTGTCCATCCCCAGATTATCGAACAGATGCGGAATGCAAGCCTGTACGCTGTGGCACAGACCTACCGTTTGCACGCCGCCCAGCGTGTTCATCGCATTGGTCAGCACCGCCATCGGGTTCGTATAGTTCAAGAACAGCGCCTGTGGACAAACTTCCCGCATATCGGCCGCAAAATCCAGCATGACCGGGATGGTGCGGAGATTACGGAAAATCCCGCCGATTCCCACAGTATCCGCAATCGTCTGTCTGAGTCCATACTTCTTCGGAATTTCAAAGTCCGTAATCGTACACGGATCGTATCCTCCGACCTGGATAGCATTGATGACATATTTTGCTCCGCGAAGAGCTTCCTTGCGGTCACTGTATGATTTGACGACACAGGTGCTGCCGCTGGTCTTCTTTATATTATTCAGCATGTTCTCCGAATCTTTCAAACGGATCGGGTCAATATCATACAAAGCAAGTTCAAATCCCTGCAAGGCCGGGGTCTGCATGCAATCCCCCAGGACATTCTTGGCAAATACGGTACTTCCTGCTCCGATAAATGTAATCTTAGACATCAATTAATTCCCTCCCTAAACTCCATGAATTAATACGCTTTCACAAGACTAACTATATGATAATCGGTCTTTTTTGAATATGGAGCAAAACAAGAGCGATATGGACATTTGTTGTTTCATTAGGTAAGCTAACCCTAACTCAACATCCACGATATCGATTGATCTCGCACACGTTTAAGGGGGATAGCGCATGTCTATTTTGCCAGACCATACGCTCTACACGATTGGTATGAATCCTTCACCGGGCGGTCACGACCTGAACATCCTGTTCAGCGGTGAGGGAACTCCCATACCACGCCACAAAATCGGTCCGATCATTCATGATTACTGCCTCATTCATACCGTCTTGACAGGCCAAGGCATCTTCGAGTGTGCCGGCATCGTACATCATTGCCAGGCAGGCGACACCTTCGTGATCCTTCCCGGTGTTCTGTTCAGTTATGAAGCCGATGATCGGAACCCCTGGCACTATAACTGGGTTGCATTACAAGAAAAAGGCACCAAGATGCTGCTGGCCGACATGGGTGTTACGCCGGCTAAGCCGATTATCCACTGCACGGATGAAGCTGAGCTTAGGTCGCTGATCGACATGTACCGTCATCTCCGTCTGGGCTTTAACCAATCGGATCATCCCTGGCTTGAGGATCTTCAGGCTTCCGGGTGGCTCCGATTGCTGCTCCATAAGCTGGCGATGTTAAACCGTGAGCATCTTCCGTCAAACTCCAATGACGTGCCGGATATCGAGCGAGGCGTAAGGCAGACCGAGAGATGGATCTCGACCCAGTATCATCAACAGCTCTCCATTGATCAGATGGCCAAAACGCTTGGCTATCACCGGGCACATCTGTCCAAAATGTTCAAACAGCATACAGGCATGTCCCCCATGCAATATCTAATGAAGGTACGTATTGAGAAAGCCAAGTCGCTCATGAAATCATCCTTCTCCATTCATGAGATTGCTTCCTCTGTCGGTTTCAATGATGCACTCTATTTCTCCAAGCAGTTTCGCAAATGGACAGGCATGACCCCAAGCGAGTATAAATACAGCCTGGAGAAAGGCTCTAATAAAGCATGATCTATAGACAGGCAAGATATCTAATGCGGGCCCAAACAAGAGCATACGAAAAAGCTGCCGGCATTCCTGCCGGCAGCTCTTTTTTTAAAAGATTTATCTTACGCCCGCTCCTCATACAACTGCACGATTTCAATAATCGTTTGAACGGCCAATACCATATTGTCGGCGGATACATACTCATACCGCCCGTGGTAGTTCTCCCCGCCCGTAAAAATATTGGGTGTTGGCAGGCCCATGTACGACAGTTGAGAACCGTCGGTGCCACCGCGGATCGGTTCGATGATCGGCTTGATTCCCAGCTTCTCCATGGCTGTCTGGGCGATGTCGACCACTACTTTGACCGGCTCGATTTTTTCACGCATATTGTAATACTGATCTTTCATCTGAAGGATGATCCGCTCGGCTCCATACTTGTTTTGAAGCTCCTCTACGATGGAGGCCAGCTTGGCCTTTCTTCCTTCGAAAAGCTCCCGGTCATGATCGCGGATAATATAACGAAGCTCGGTCAGCTCCACATCACCCTCGATGGAAGTAAGATGATAGAAGCCTTCATAACCTTCAGTATGTTCAGGCGCTTCTTCCGCGGGGAGCATGCTGTTCAGCTCCATGGCGATTTTCGCCGCGTTGACCATTTTGTTTTTGGCCGTTCCGGGATGGACATTCTTCCCTTTGCAAGTGACCAGCGCCGCTGCCGCATTAAAACTTTCGTATTGAAGCTCCCCGAGCGGTCCGCCATCCATCGTATATGCGTATTTAGCCCCAAAGGCCTCCACGTCGAACTTGTGCGGTCCTCTCCCGATCTCCTCGTCCGGCGTAAAAGCAACCCGGATTTTACCGTGCTTCAGTTCCGGGTGTTGGATCAAATAAGCCATCGCCGTCATAATCTCGGCAATTCCCGCTTTATCATCAGCTCCAAGCAAGGTGGTGCCATCCGTTGTAACGAGGGTATGCCCCTTGTAGCCATTCAGCTCCGGAAAATCCCGCGGGGAGAGCACCACATTCTGCGCTCTGTTCAGAATGATGTCTTGTCCGTCATATTGTTCGACGATCTGCGGCTTGACACCGGCACCCGTAAAATCGGTAGCCGTATCGATATGTGCCAAAAAGCCGATGGTCGGGATCTGTTTATCCGTGTTTGCCGGAAGTGTGGCCATCACATAGCCATTCTCATCCATCGTGACATCCTGCATGCCGATTTCCTTCAGCTCGTCCACCAGCAGCTGACCCAGCGTCAGCTGTCCCGGTGTCGAAGGGCAGGTATTACTGTTCTCGTCTGACTGCGTATCCATTTGTGCATAGGTAATGAGTCTGTCGATTACTTCTTTTTTCATAAATTCTCAACTCCTATCATGTCTTTTTCCGATTTTACACTGCCATATCGTAGCATATGGACTTGCTGCGGATGGGATGTACGGCTCTTTGTATCTATACCGATAATCTTCACTATAATGTGTCCGGCTAGCTAGGCATCCTTCCTTAATCATCCATCATTATATCCAGTCGCCGCCACCCAGGTCAATTTCACGAAATGAACAAGAAAGACGGTATCTGCAGATACCGTCCTTCGTTTAGTATAGGTTCGAACTTCTGCCTTCTCTATGGCTCAGGAAGGATATGAACCTTCAGTCCATCAAAAGCACACTGTGCGCCGAACTGACCGAGCTCTTCCGCCAACTCATGATGCGGACCAACGGATTGGTGCGAGAAGTGAGTCGCAATGAGCTGCGTCTGATCGGTAATGGCCCCGATGCGCTTCAGCCGTTCCACCATTCGGCCAAAGTCCGATCGATTTAGGTGCTCTTTGCCGGGAGGACGGTTCCAGATCGTCCCCCGTTCCCAGAAAAGTCAGCTTCATGCGTTCCCCTCTTTTAATCAAAATGGAGTTGCTAGGTACCCGATTGATATCCTGCTCCGCCACACCTGCCTCACGGTGTCATCGGATCCTGAGGCGCGGCGGAAGTAAACCGGAAGTTGTCGAAATACAGGGTCTGCGGAGCAGACTGGCGCCACATCCAGATCTCAATGCCTTTGATCCGGCTGAGGTCCAAATTCACCTGCCGAAGCGGTATGCGGACGGTTTCGCCGCTGCCGGCACGAATGTACTGCATGAAGGTATCATCGCTTTTCCCGTCCAGCTGATGAAACTTGACATAGAACTGGGCCGTCTCGCCAGGATTGAACACGTCGAACTCCAGCGTCTCGAATGCCGACCAATCGCTGCTGCGGAATCCTTTCCCTGCGTCAAACAACCGCACATTCGGAAAATTCACGTTTGCCGGGAACACAGCCTTCATGGAGTAGGTTCCCTCGGTGACATTCACATTGGCGAGATCGGTACTCACCGTCTGGGATGTGAAGCGGTTGATCGCTTTTTCGGTTTCGGCATCGTTTAAAGCGACCGTATACGGAGCAAGAGTTTCATATACGACAAGGGTTCGTTTCACGGTTTTGGACGATCCGTCCTTGCTTACGACAATATCCAGCTCGTGGGCACCAGGATCCAGGCTTAGCACTAGCGAAAATTGATCGTGCTCTGTTCCCTCAGCGGTTTTCGGCGCCTGCTGTCCGTTCACCGTTACATCCGAGCCTTTCTCCGCATAGATCGAAACCTCGCGGCTTCCGTCCGCTGGGCTGCCGACCGTAACCAGTACCGGCGCACCCTCCGAAGCAGTAACGATCTCCTGTGCAAGCTCGCTTCGTACCTGCATCACCTTCTTGGGATTCTCTTCGAAGGTTTTGATGTTCTCATACAATCGGTCATAGAATGGGCGCATCGCATCCCGATACGGGAAGGCATCCGCTATGCCCAGCTTCGAGGCCGCTTCGCGCAGCTTCTGCTCATACAGCCACAGGTACTCGTAATCCTCCATGCTCTCGCGGAGCACTTCCAGCCGGATCGTTCCAATCGGGCCATCGATGCCTACTTGCGTTCCAGGATAAAATAAATATCCATCGCCGTTCGCTCCCGGGAATGCCAGCGGATCGGCCCATTCATCACGGCTCACGTATTTCTTCTGTGCGGCATCATACTTCTGGAACTGGGTCGTTGCCCAATATAACGTGCCCTCTACGCCATGATCGCGCTGCATCCAGGTTAACAGCCGCGTTCCAACCAAGTCGTCATCCAGATGATAGGAAGGAAACGGATGTTTCGGCTTCACATAGGTGTACCACCAAACCGAATCGCCTGCGGCCTGCCGTTCCTTGGCGAAAGCCTCATCGAACTTCTCAATATCCGCTACCCAAATATCCACATCCCCGATCAATTCGTCGACCGGCTGGATCGTAACCAGATGCGGAACATCGGGAGCCGCCTGTTCCAGAGCATCATTGATCTGCTTAACACGCTCATATTTATCGCGTGCCGGTTCATCGATCTCGGACACATAATAATAGGCTTTGGACAGCAGGCCAGCGTCCCTTAAACGATCCACCAGCTGCTTGTTCCGCTGTATATCCGGCTGCCCGTCAGCTGTCCGGTAATACGGCAAGCGGTAGGCGGATATTCTCGGATCGTTTACATACTTTGGCGCACGTTCAATGTAGCTGTCGATGTCGGAGTCCGGGATCGGCAAGTATCCCGGCGTCAGACGATGCTCAACGGATGCGTAGTAGTATTTCTCGATGTACTTCCACGCCTCCTCGCCCACGACATTGCCGTGAGCTTCCTGAATCGGTCCGCCCCAGACCCCGAAGTTCGTTTTAGCATGGCTTTCATCTGTCAGCTCGAAATCCCAAACGTTGAGTTCGATCGGGACTCGGACCGGGTTTCCTGTCTCGTGCAGCGTCATTTCTCCAGTATACGTACCGGGATGCTGCCCTTTTGGGACATAGATTTTGAACCAGATCCCTTGATTATGTCCTTCTGCTACTTCCAACTGGCCATTCAAAGGGATCAGGGCATCCGGATACCAACCTTTCGGATAGGCCGGTGTTGTGGAAGTCTTTACTTCAATATAATGCTGTTTGAACAATTCAATATGTTCTTTGCCGATTTTGGCATTTCCGTCCGTAAGCTTCAGATCGCTCATGGATACCTGCAGCTTGCGTAAAGCATGATTGGCTTTTAAGATGACCTGGCCGCTCTCATATTCATTGCGTGCGGCTCCGATCCGAATGATGGAATTCGGTTCGCCCGGAAAAGCCTGATCCCGCATCACCTTCTCCGTATTGGTCGGCACCCACACATCGAACAGGGCGCCCTGGCTGGCCGCGGCTGAACCGGGCAGGAAAGACGTCAACAGCAGCATCACCGACAGCAGAGACAAGCAAGCCTTTTTCCACATCACCATGCCCTCCTATTCGGCCTTGTACCGATCATATGCGGCTGTATAGATTTCGAGATACTGCAACAATCCCATTTTCTCAATGGTGCTTACATATTTATCCCATTCGCTGAACGGTACGTCACCTACAACAAATTTGGCCGTCATTTCATCGACATATTTATTAATGTCCGTATGAAGCGGCGTGAATTGGGTAAGTTCCTCCTGAGTATACGTAAACTGAGGCCATACCTCCTCCGGCCACTGGCCTTCAACTTTCGCCGCAGCTGCGAGGCTTGGCTCCGTCGCTTCACCGGCCTTGAAGGTTTTGTCCGTCAGCATCGCCGGGTAGAACCCGCCTGCCCATGACACGAATTTTGACTGCTCCTTCAGCGCTTCCTCGGTGTATTCAATCGAACCGTCAGGGTTCTCCACATAACTGACATCCTTCACGCCCATGAAGAACAGCTTGCTGCCCTCCTCGCTGTAGAAGTGATCAATCCAGCGGACCGTCGCTTCCGGATGCTGGTTTTTATCGGTGATGACAAAAGCCCCAACATCGATCAGCGGAGAACGCGCTCTTGAGAAAATCTGGTCCCCATAAGGTCCCTTAAGCGTCGGAGCACCTACAAAATGCTCAATCGTTACGCCGCCAATCGCATGCGGACTGTTCGTTTCCGCGGAACCGACAAGCCCTTCATCCATCAGCGCGTTCACCTGAGGACCTTCGATGGTCATAATATCCTGAACCATGAGGCCTTCCTTGTACAATTTGTTCAAGTATTCCAACACTTCTTTATATCTTGGATCGGTCGGGATAAACCGGAGCTTGCCGGACTGCGGATCCATATCCATCCGCCCATGGATATTCCCCCGATTGCCGAGCCCCCATGCTCCCTTGAGCTCATCAAGCAAGGATCCAATGCCGCTGCCGGCATACGGAATTTCGTCCGCTTTGCCGTTCTTGTTCGGGTCCTGGGTCTTGACCGCCTTCAAGTATTCATAATATTCGTCCGTCGTTTCGGGCTCCCTCATGCCGAGCGCGGTAAGAAACGCTTGGTTGTACCACAGCTTCGTTCCAATAAGCACCGATTTAAAGTTCGGGTCGTAGAACGTCGGGAAGGAATAGATGTTGCCGTCAGGCATCGTCAATCCTTTCTTGACCTCCGGATGCTCCTCCAGGAGCTTCTTGAAATTCGGCGCATACTGGTCGATCAAATCATTAAGCGGAATAAAAATGCCCTGGCTTCCATAATTCATCAAATCATTCGCAGACAGCCGCGCCGTGTGGAAGGCATCCGGATAATCGCCGCCGGACAGCACCAGATTCCGTTTCTCCGCTAGGCTCTCTGCAGGCGTCAATTGAAAATCGACTTCGATGTTCGTTTGCTTGGCATATTCCTTCCATACCGGGAGCGAGTTCCAGTCCGCTGGAGCCGAAGCGGCTTTCCCTGCGAAGAACGTAAGCTTGATGGGCTCCTCCACGATCGGAAACCCTGTAGGATTTACAGCCGTTTGCTGCTTAGGCTGCTCCTCCGCCGCCGGCTTTCCTCCGCTACCGCACGCGGTAACAAGACTTGCGGTCAACACGCCTGTAAGCAGGATTGAAGCGAACCGCTTGAAATGATTCCTCATCTTTTCTCAAACCTCCACTTTTCAAAAATATATTGCGAAACAAGAGCCGTTTTCTAACCCTTGAGAGCGCCGATCATCATACCCTTGACAAAATACTTTTGAAGGAACGGATATAGCAGCAGTACAGGCAAATTGGCCACAATGACGATGGCGTATTTAATCGCCTCGGCTTCCATCAGATGCTTCTGCACCGATAAATCCATGCTTCCGGCCATCTGATCTACTTGGGATTTGATCAGGATTTCCCTCAAGAACAGCTGCAGCGGGTATTTATCCCGATCATTCAGATAGATGAGTGCGTTGAAATAGGAATTCCAGTGCCCCACGCTGTAAAACAAAATCATAACCGCGATGATCGGCATGGAGAGAGGGAGCACGATTCTCCAGAGCGTCTGCATATTGGAGCAGCCGTCGATCGAAGCCGATTCCTGGATCTCGTTCGGAATGGAGGTCTGGAAGAAGGTGCGCATGATGATGATGTTCCAGACCGATACTGCGCCAGGAATGACCAGCGCCCACATCGTGTTGATCATCCCAAGGTTTTTCACGAGCAAATACGTTGGGATGAGACCTCCGCTGAAAAACATTGTGAATACGATATAAGCCGTGATGACATTTCGACCCGCGAAATCTTTGCGTGATAACGGATAGGCTGCAAATATGGTCATAACCAGATTGATCGCGGTGCCCGCAAACGTGTACAGCAGCGTGTTCGCGTAGCCAGTCCATATTTCCTTATTCGCAAATACCAGCTCGTAGCCGATAAAGGACAAATCCTTCGGAAACAGCCACATTTCTCCTCTCGATACGGTGAGCGGATCGCTGATCGAGGCGCTGATGACAAAAATCAGCGGATATAAGACAAGCAGCAGAATAATGGAAAGCAATATATAGATAACAATGAGTGTCATACGATCCTGGACGGATTCTTTCACCCTGATCCCCTCCTTACCATAGGCTGGTTTCATTGACTTTTTTGGCGATTCGGTTCACAAGCACGAGCAGCACCAGGTTAACCAAGGAGTTAAACAAGCCGACGGCGGCGGAGAAGCTGTACTGTGCACCCAGAATCCCCTGTGTATACACATAGGTGGAGATCACTTCGGAGCTCTCGATATTCAGATCGTTCTGCATCAAATAAATTTTTTCAAAGCCGACGCCCATGATTTGCCCGACATTCAAAATAAGCAGAATGACGACGGTCGGCATAATGCCCGGCAAGTTGATCTTCCAAATCCGCTGAAGCCTGCTGGCTCCATCCACTTTAGCCGCTTCGTGCAGCGTCGGATCGATCCCGGCGAGCGCCGCAAGATAAATGATGGAGCTCCATCCCATGCCCTGCCATACACCGGAAAATACATAAATCGATTTGAACCATCCAGGTTCCGTCATGAATGAGATGCGTTCACCGCCGAAAAAGGTAATAAGGTGGTTAATGATGCCGTTTTGAGGTGAGAGAAAAATGATGATGAGTCCTACCATGACGACCGTTGATAGGAAATGGGGAGCGTAAGTAACCGTCTGGACAAAACGCTTGAAATGACTGTTGCCGACTTCATTGAGCAAGAGTGCCAGGATGAGAGGAATCGGAAACCCGATGGCTAGCTGATACAAACTGATGCCGAGTGTATTCAGAATCAATCGGTCAAAATAAAAGCTGTTAAAAAAACGCTCAAAATGATCAAACCCGATCCATTCGCTGGCCCATATTCCCTTGGCCGCCACAAAGTTTTTGAATGCGATCTGTATGCCGTACATCGGCAGGTAATCAAAGATGAAGAAATAAAGAACGACAGGAGTAATGAGCAAATATAATTCCCAATTTTTACGGAATGTTCGGCGAAACGCCCTCCACTTCGAGGGCACAGCTTCTCGGGCCTCCGTTCGCCTGACAGGTGCTGTATTCACTAAGAATCCCCCTCCTTGCATTGTTGGAGCACATGGTTCTATCGACATGACCTGTCGATCAAATTCCGGATATGCTGCTCTTCTGACCAAGCATCCAGGGCTCCGGATCCTTTACATAGACTAACTGGCCTCCCTTTCTCATCGATTCCGTTGCGGCAACGCCAACCGCTACGCTCATGCGGCCTGCGATCGGTTCGGCGATGGGCTCCTTATTTTCCAGAATCATATCCAGAAAATCCTCGCAAATGATCGGATCGGCTCCGTTATGCGAACCCTCGGCTTTCTTAATTTCGTAAATTTGGTCGGAGAGATCCCGCCACGTTTGGGACTTGCGCGTTTTGACGTAAACCCGCTGTGCGATCTCATCATTCTCGATGCGGCCCTCGGTGCCGATAATGGTGTAGTTCCGCTGATAGTCAGGTGTGAAGTGACACTGCATGTAGGAGGCTTTGATCCCCCCATCCAGCTCCATTAACACCATGCTGTTGTCCTCCACGTCAATTTCCTTGCGGAAAGCACATTGCACAAGCGGGCCGGAACGATATTCGGGACAAGTCGCTTTCTCGCTGCATTCCGGGCATGTGAGCTCATTCGGCTTCGTTCCGCCAAAGTAATCAACTCCGCCAAAAGCGGCCACTTTCTTCGTATATCGCCCGGTCAGCCAGTGAATCAGGTCGATATCATGGGAAGCCTTCTGCAGCAGCAGCGAGGTTGTATTCCTTGAGCTGCCGTGCCAGCTGTGATAGTAGTAATCACTTCCCAAGCCGACGAAGTGTCTAACCCATACCGATTTCACCTCCCCGATCTCCCCGCTGGCAATAATCTCCTTCATCGTGCGGTACATATTCATATAGCGCATATTAAAACCGATCATGAAGTGTTTCCCTGACTGAGCCCAAGCCGTCAATATCCGGTCACAGCCTTCTACCGTAATGGATAACGGCTTCTCGCAGTACACATGCTTTCCGGCCTGCAGCGCTGCAACCGCGATTTCATCATGGCTGTCATCGGGGGTTGTAATCACAATCGCGTCGATATCTTTCCGCTGCAGCAGCTCTCTGTAATCTAGGGTAACCTCCGCTTCTGGGTTAAAATTTTGCTGAAATTTAGTTAGTCTGAGGGGATCGATATCCGCACCTGCAACGACGATGGATCTCCCATTAGGCTGATGCCAATACTTCGTGAAACCCGATCTCCAGCCGAGTCCAATGATTCCTAGTCGAATTTGTTTCATTCACTTCTTCCTCCGCCAATTATATTTGGCCCCAAACTCCTATCCAATTTTCCTATAAGGGTATAAAAAGAGGGAGGCACCGTTACTAGCACCTCAGTTATTTATATATGTGCACTCTTTTTATTTCCGAAAATAGTCCGAAGACTGCCGCAGCATCAACTGATAAGGCACAAACAGCTTGAATGGCAAGGGATTCTTGCCCTCGATTTGATCGATCAACACCTTGGCGGCCATCATGCCGATTTCCTCCTTTGGAATATGAACGGTCGATAGCGGAGGCGAGGTGTACTGCGATACCTCGATGTTATCCAATCCCACGAAGGCCACATCCTGAGGAACATGAAGCCCATGCTCCGCCGCCGCCCTCATGGCGGATATCGCCATCATATCGCTCGCAGCGAACATGGCGGTTGGCCGTTCATGCTCCGGGAGGCTTAGGAGCTCGTAAACAAGTGTATAGCTGTTATTGACATCCCAGCCTGTATTCACCACCAGCCGAGGGTCAATGTCCAGCCCCGCTTCTTCCATTGCATAATGGTAACCGCGATACCGCTTCTCCCGCTCGAGATCCCCGGTCAGTCCCGCCCCACCGATAAAGCCGATCCGGCGATGCCCCCGTTCGATCAAATGCTGTACGGCTGATTTCGCCGCAGCCACGCGGTCATAGAGAATCACAGGCACGGTTGTATCGGATATGTCGATACCTACAACCGAGGGAACTGCTTGCTTGATAAATTCATACACATTCGGGTCAATCCCCTCGATGATAATCATGCCATCGAGCTGGGCATCCTGTGCAAGCTTGTTCATCGCTCCTTCACCCTTGATTTCATCCATCGTGAGCACATAAGTGAGCACGCTGTTCAGCTCGGACAGCTTTGTCTCAATCCCCTGTAAAATCGGCGAGAAATAAGGATGGTTATACTTGTTTTGTGTAACCGACACGATGCAGCCAATCTGACGATATTCTGTTGTCTGTGGGGGATTATCCTTCTTTAAAGTCGGCCGCCCGGATTCATAGAGGGCATAGCCAAGCTCTTTGGCCGCCTCGACAATTTTGGTGCGGGTAGCCTGACTGATGTGCCGGCTCGTATCGTTATTGATGACACGCGATACCGTGGAGATCGATACTCCAACATGGTTTGCTATATCCTTTAAAGTAGCAATAATGGAACTCTCCTTTCTCTCAATCCGCGATCCAAAAAACATTTCAGAAAGTATATGTACCCAAACTTAATTTGATTTGGCCCAAACAACAACTGCTGCTAACGCCATGATAACAGCCGTTTCTGGTTACTGTCAAAGAGTTTTTTGTTAATTGACCGTAAATTTTTTGGATGATATTTGGGCCCAAAATTAACATTGAGATAACAATAAGCTCAAATTTAGCTGTCCACCTCCCTTATCGAAAAAATGCTCTGGCTTTGCGTAAACCCATCCTCAAGGAGATTTAATGTCCCGTTCTTTGGACTAAAAATCATATGCGATTCTTAAAAGCATCTCCTGAACCTTTGTAGACTGACCTATTTATAATAAAAAAACCGCCCCTCTCGGGAGCGGTCACAGGAACACAAGTATCATTAAAGACTCTATACTTACCTCTTATTCAAAAGCCGGCAGCGCAATCTCAGAGTAGTTATCCTCGAAGAACTTTTTCACTTCCGGGCTGGTCATTGCCTTGGCAAGCTTCTGGATCGGCTCGGAATCCACATTATCTTTACGGGCCACCAGCGTAATGGTGAATTCGGAGTCGTTGCCTTCGGTTACGAGAGCATCTTTCTTAGGGGTAAGTCCCAGCGGTTTCGCGTATGCCGGCGTCATGGCAACCATATCGACGTCGTCGAGCGTACGGGCCAGCATGAGCAGATCCACCTCGGTGAACTTGTATTTATGCGGATTCTCCACGATATCCGCCTGCGTCGCTTGAATGCCGACGCCTTCCTTCAGCTTAATCAGGCCGTTCTTCTCGAACATCACCAGGGATCGGCCGATGTTGGAAGGGTCGTTAGGAATCGCGATGCTTGCACCGTCCGGAAGCTCCTCGATGGTCTTATATTTTTTGGAGTAGGCTCCAAAAACGGCATTATAGATCGGCGTGACCGGAACCAATTCAGAGCCGTTGTTCGCATTGTACTCTTCCATGTACGGCACATGCTGGAAGAAGTTCGCATCTACCTCTTTATGGGCCAGCGCATTGTTCGGCTGCACATTATCGGACAAGATCTGGATTTCAAGGTTGATGCCTTCTTCCTTCAGCATCGGCTTCACCAGATCAAGCACCTCGGTCATTGGCGGAATGAGCGTTGCGACTTTTAATGTAACTTCTTCCGCGGCATCGGGTGCAGCACTCTCCGGAGCCTTGTCCTTGGCAGGTTGCTGCCCGCAGCCTGCCAGCACCAGCAAGAGGGTCAGCATCAGCAGCATTAATTTCTTATTCATCGTTTGGTTACCTCCAGTTAAAATATAATCGGTGTACATGCGTTCAAAAAATAGAATTAAACTTTTCTCTTATCGAGCAGTCTGGATGCCAGGTTCCCTCCAAACTGGATGGACTGTACCAGAATGATCATAATGATGATTGTAAATGACATAAGCTCTCCCTCAAATCGCTGGTACCCGTAACGGATCGCGAAGTCTCCGACGCCACCCCCACCCACGATCCCCATCACCGTAKAGTACGAGATAAAACTGATCGTGGATGTTGTCAGCCCAAGCACAAGGCCCGAGCGGGCCTCTACATACAGGAATTTGTATATCATCTGGAGTGTGGATGCCCCCATGGAAGCGGCCGCCTCCATCACTTCCTTCGGCACCTCCAGCAAGGATTGCTCTACCAGCCTTGAATAGTAAGCCACCGCAACGACGGATAAAGGAACCGCAGCGGCCAGCGTCCCCAGGGAAGTACCGACGATCCATCTCGTGACCGGTATCATAATGACAACCAGAAGCAGAAACGGGAATGACCGTATGACGTTAACCAAGGCATTCAAAATGGAGAATAGAAGGCGATTCTCATACTGCTGGCCTTTTCGACACAAAAATAGCAGTGTTCCTACCGGAAGACCCAGTATTATAGCGGCAGCAATCGATATGCCCACCATGATGAACGTCTCGCCAATCGCCCGCCAGATTTCATTCTGATACTGCAGGACATAGGCAAAATAATCACTTAAATATGGAATGATGTCATTCATGGAACTAACAATCCCCCACTTTCCCTGCACCGTCCATTGAAGATCCGGAACCCCGAGAAGTCTCTCCATCGCTTAGCTGATTGCGGTACGTTCTGCTCAGACGTCCGTTCTCCATAACGGACACCTGGTCGCAAATGTCGTTCACCACGTCCATCTCGTGGGAAACGATTACGATGGTTACCCCCAGCGTTCGGTTGATATGCCGGAGCACCTCCAGAATATCCGCGGTTGTCTGGGGATCCAAGGAAGAGGTCGGCTCATCGCACAACAAGACGGTCGGCGAATTGGCTAACGCTCTGGCAATCGCTACCCGCTGCTTCTGCCCGCCGCTTAGCTGAGCCGGATACGACTTCGCTTTATCCTCAAGTCCGACAAAACGCAGAACCTCCTGGACACGATTCGCCCGTTCGATCTTCGGTACCTTTGCGAGCTCAAGCGGCATCGAAACATTGCCCCATACTGTCCGGTTGCTGACCAGCTGGAACAGCTGAAAGATCATGCCAATCGATCTTCTTGCCTCCCGAAGCTCCCTGCCGCCAAGGGAGGTCAGCTCCTGACCATTCACCACGACTCGGCCGGAATCCGGTCTCTCCAGTACATTCATGATGCGCAGCAGCGTCGATTTTCCAGCTCCGCTCGTGCCGATGATTCCGTGTATGCTTCCCTCCTCAATATGAAGAGAGACAGCGTCTATCGCCTGATAACGGTCACTTCCGCTGCCAAAGCTTTTACTGACCTCTTGCAGTGAGATCATGATAATCCCCCTCCTTGCACATGAAGAAAGCCCGCTTGGCTATGCAGCCTGCGAGCATGTTATGCTGCAACAACTATTGAATCATACCATAATTTTAGACAAAATGTGACACCACTTCTTGGCGGACTCTAACTTCCTCGTGATCAACGCATACCTACGCGAGTACCGGACTTACAGGGTGAATGCAGGATTCGATGATTCTGCTGGTTAAGAGGGGCATTCAGGACAAATAAAGCTGATGCCCATACATGCCCGTTAACCGTTCTACCGCTTTGTTCAGCAAGCTCTCTTCAAAGCCCTCCAAGCCTTCGATGGCTTGGATTTTATCCGCCGGCGGCATCTCCTTCTGAAGATGCAAGCTCCAGTTCACGATTGCCTGTATGGCATCTTCATGCTCGAACTGGCCGTAATAAATATGTGCTTTGTACAGATAGCTGTCGGCATGCTCCGGAACCAGCCTCAGTACCTCGTCAAAAGCAGCCAATGCCGCATCTTCGTCCTGATCCTTGTAATAAATCTGTCCCAGTCTGAAATAAGCGCCCGGATGACCCGGCGAAAGCTCCAGCACTTGCAGCGTATCTTCCTTCGCCCGCGCATAATCCGCCATCGAATAATAGATTCCGCTTCGCAGGCTGTAGAGGCTGCCTTGCCCCGGGTTCAAACTGAGCCCTTGAGCGCAGTCCGCTAATCCCCGTTCCAGCTGTCCGGTCTCCACAAAGCAAACGGCACGAAACTCGTAAAATCTCGGGTTCGACGGATGCGCCTGGATCGCCTGGGAATAAGCATCGATGGCGAGATCCCACATGCCCATCTCCTTATAGATATGGCCGCTGGCCGCCAAATACGTCGGATGCTCGGAGAAGGACTCCTCCTGCTTAACCGCTTCCTGCAGTTCAAGCAGCGCTTCCTCATTGCGTCCCTGAAGATAGAGCACATAACTCAGCTTGTTGCGGATTTCAGTCCCGTCCTGAAGCGCGGCTGCTTCCTTCAGAGCCTGCTCCGCAGATAGCAGATCATTCATCTCCATGTAAATATCGGCGCGCTGCACATAGTTGGGTGCATCATCATTCTCAAGCTTAAGCAGCTTGTCATTGATCGCCAGCGCCTCCTCCTGACGACCCAGCCGGTAATAGCAGTCGGCCATCCAATAGCAGGCCAGCGGGGAGTCCGGCTGTCTTGCATACAACTTCGAAATCAGCTCGTAGGCCTGATCCTCCAGACCATCCTCGCGATAAATCCGGGCCATGTCGAAATACGCGCGGTAATCGTCCGGCGCCGCTTCAATCGCCCATTCCAAATCCGCTTTGGCTGCATTTTTGTTACCGGACCGGTTAAAGACCTCCGCTCTCTTTAAGTAAAGCTCGTATGAATCCGGATACCGTTCAATGGCCTCCGATAGATAGTGCTCGGCCTGTCCCATGTCCCCAAGCTGCACGTACAGGTCCGCCATAGATTTCCGAAAGGAATACGCCTCCCGCACTTGCCGCTGAAACGTCTGAAATGCACCATAGCTGTAGTTGGTGCTGCCTGCAAACAGCGCATATCCGCCATCCGCTTCCGCTTCATACCGATCGGCCAGCTGGATTCCCTCCTGCAGAACACCCACGGCTTCCTGCACATGATCCATCAGATCCAGGGATACGGACAGCATGTAATAATACATCGGGATGGCGCGTTCCGGCTCCTGGATGCTTAGGCGAAAATAGTGCGCCGCTTCCGCCGGATTGCCGCTCTCGTAAAAGGTCATGCCCAGCTCATAATAAGTTGAAATAACCGTGCTCCTGTCCTCTCTCTTAATGCTTTCCTTCAGATCGCGGATCGCCTCTTCATATTGATTCAAATCCTTGTGGGCAATCCCCCGGGTATACCAATTCATATAATTGTCGGCATTCAACCGAATCGCTTCATTTAGATCCTCAATGGCCTCGCGCTCCCGGTTCAGCTCACGCAAAATATGAGCGCGCCGCTCATAAGCGCGATGGCTTCCGCTCGTATCGATCACGCGCCCCAAATAAGTTACGGCCTCTTCCGAATGGCCGCTGTTGTGCAGCAGCTCCGCATAGTGCAGCTTATCATTGAAACTGGTAATGGCACTTTCGCCTTTTCTCATATATTTAAGGGCTTGTTCAAAATCCCGCTTCTTTCTGTAATGGTTACCGATACGGAACCAGATCCGCTTCATCAACTTCATGGTGGCTCATCCTTTATATGTAGATGTTATTCTTGGGCTCGTATGATCAGAGCAGAGGTTTCCTTCCTCTATCTCTCTATTATACTTCCTCTTTGTCCATTTGCACCCAAATTAAAGAGGAACCCTGCAGGCTCCTCTTTAGGTGTGTATCCTATTATATTGTACAAGGTTACCAAAAATGTCCAACGAAAGAAATACATGCGTTATTTAGTGAAACGTTTTGCTTTATTCTGCTTACGAACTTTTCCCCCATAGTATGCTGCTGTACCCAGTGAAATTCCCCAGATCAGAAAGAGCGCATACCAGAAGTATCCCCACACCGCCATGGGGCTTGCATCTTGATCGGCATACATGGGGGCCGACTGAACGCGGCCGACCGCCAACAAATACTGCATGACGAAGTAAGTAAATCCCCATAATGACAACAAAACAGAACCGATGGCAGCTGGTATAATTAGCAACCATTTCGGTAAGCGCAGCCCCCACGGTCTGGCAAAAGCAAGCGCGAATACGGCTGCCAATAAAGCCAGGGTACCCATTCCCCAGTAACCGATCACGTGCGTCCAAAATTCATCAGGCGCTTCCTGGAAATCCCCTGGGAATGCAAACCCGATGCCAAGTCCCCACCAGAAATGGGGGAGGGCATACATAACAGCGGCAATGCAAGCCGTATACCCGGCTTTTTTCATTCTTGAATGATTCATATCAATCACCTCAAGCTCATCATACTTAACGAAAAGAGCATTCAGATGACTTGAAGTTTAAGTTTAGTTTAAATATGCGATAGGGCCCACTCTTGGCTCTGTTCAGTACACCTTATGAATCACATCTTCGAAATCAGGATCTTCCATATCGATATCATCCAGCTCGCCCCAGCGGCCCAGCTCTTTAAAAATATCAAGCGTATTCATCTCGCGGCGGTTCACCTCAATGGTGACGGTGTTATCCAGCGTGCTTGTCACCCGAATCGGGACGGTAAAAGCCTCTTCACCTAAAAATTCCTCGGGAATTACAAAAGGACCGCGGAAAGTGACGGTGATCACGGTAGGCAGCCCGATGGTGTCTCGTAATGACTTTACCGTCCCATCATAAGACAGCTCGCCGTTGTTAATGACCATCACGCGATTGCACAGCTGTTCGATATCATCCATGTCATGCGTCGTGAGCAGTATGGTCTTGCCGAATTGCTCGTTGATCAGCTTGAGAAAACGGCGGATGTTCCGCTTGGCGTTTACGTCCAGACCGATCGTCGGCTCATCCAGGAACAGCACGTCCGGATCATGCAGCATCGCGGCGGCGAGGTCGGCGCGCATGCGCTGGCCGAGCGACAGCTTGCGCACAGGCGTTTCCCAGAACGCCTGTAAATCCAGCAATTCGGCAAACTGTCCGAGTCTGCGCTCCTTGTCCGCCTGATCCACGCTGTACATTTTAGCCAAAATATCGTAAGAATCCTTCACCGGCAGGTCCCACCACAGCTGGCTCCGCTGACCGAATACGACGCCCAGGTTGTTCACGACGCTGCGCCGCTCCTTGTGCGGATTCATGCCTCCGATCGATACGTGACCCGAGGTCGGGTGGAGAATGCCGGTCAGCATTTTGATGGTGGTGGATTTGCCGGCCCCGTTCGGTCCGATGTATCCGACGAATTCCCCCCGCTCCACTTGAAAGCTGATTCCCTTCACGGCTTCCTTCGTCCGGTATTCTCTCGTGAACAGGGTTCGCAGCCCGGAGAAACGCCCCTCCTTCACAACCGGCGTTTTGAACTCCTTGCGTATGTCGTGGACTTCAATCATTGACGCGTTCCTCCCTTAGCTCCCTGTACTTTGATATTTGGTCAAACCAAACTGCCAGAATTTCAGACTTAAGAAGAGACATACCAGAGCCGCTCCAGCCAATGCGGGCAGCACCCAAACGCCGAGCTCGCCCCGCAGTATGTATAATGACGGGATGTAATTGACTAAACCGACCGGGACCACGATCAGCAGGATCGACGACATCCATTTGGGATACAGCGTGAGCGGATACTGGGCTGCCGTCCGGGCCGCGTCCTCCGTAATATTTTGAAGCTCGGTGATCCGGGTCGTCCAAAAACCGAATGTTGCGGTCGCAAGTCCGATCGAGAACAGGATGACGGCTCCCGTGACGATAATATAGAGCGATTGCGGCACCGCGCTCCATCCGACTTGCCCTGCCGCCATCATGCCATGCAGCGACCACCAGAGCAGAAAACCGCCCTGCAGCACTTCGCCCAACATAATCCGGAATTTCTGCGGCATGAGCGCCAGCAGCACCGGCATGGGACGGGTCAGCAATTGGTCAAGCTCCCCATTAACCAGGTAGTGTTCAAGATGATGTACTTCATCCGCAAACGTCCGGTAGAGCGTCTTCGATAAGGTCATAACGGCAAACAAATACCCGATTTCATGCATGGACCACCCCTGGATGGCCCCAAATTTGTAGAGCACGATAGCAACCATAAGAAATTCAGAAATTTGGATCAGCGCCGCCAGAAACGAAGCCAGGATAAAATTGAATTTGTATTGCATGCGGCTTTTGATGCTGGTGCGGATCAGCAGCGCGTACAGAGATAGCCAGGATCTCGTGGTCATCCTCCTTGCACCTCCACTTTCCGTCTTAGGAAGCCTGTTGCCAGCAGGCTGGCCATCGTGAGCAGCACGCACCACAAGAGCGTCCCCCATAGATAGGAAACGTCATCAAAACCCAGATAGATCCGGGTCGGCACATAGAGCAGATACGGATACGGCGACCACCAGGCCAACGTCTGAAGCCAGCCCGGCAGCCATTCAATCGGAATAAAGAAGCCTGCAAGAAGATTGATCATCGCATGGTTGCCCCAATACAACCAGGACGATTCCGTTGTCCATAATGCGGATGCGCCGATGAGATAGTTGATGCAGATCGATAAATAGGCGGCTCCTGCAAGCGCAATGGCTACATAGAGGAAGGTAGATGCTTTTCCGGGTAAATGCAGCGAGAAAGCAAAATAATACACCAGGTAGATCGGGATTGATTTGTAAACGAATTGGTAGGCGATTTGCCCCCATTCCTTGGCCATCAAATGACTGAACAAGTGAACGGGGCGCATCAAATCCAGAGAGATATGGCCGGTTCGCACGGCTTGGGGAATGCCGAGGCCATTCGTGACGAAACTGGAAACCCAGAGCGCAGCTTGCGTAAAGGCGATATAACCGACCATTCCCTGCGTTCCGTAATCTCCGAGTGCGTAGTCTGCACCGAGACCGATCCAGATACAGGCATACATGAAGCCGAACATCGCGCTGGCGATATTGTGCACCATGTGTGCGCCGCGGTACTGCAAATTGCGGGCATAGGCTTTGGAAGCCAATGTGAAATAAAGCATGAAGCACCTCCGATAAGCATTTTAGATGGCGGACCCATCCACTTCAGACAAGGCGAAAATGAGAGAAGGACAATAGCATACCAGAACGTTCCAGATCAGGCAAGGCTTTTTTCGGAAGGAAAATACACGGACGATCCGGGATACAAAAAGAAGCCTTCTTCTCCGGAGGGTGGTTTCAAAAGAAACCACCAAGGGAGTTTGAAGACTTCGGAGTCGTCATATAAATGATCAGGCGTCATCATCTTATACCGCTTGCAACAGACCGCAAGCTTATAGTTTCACTGGCCCTCTCGCCCAATTTCCGTATCGGATTCGGGACCACGGCTAGAGACTGACTCTGGATCCGGGCTCGTTTTGTACAGATACTGAAGCTGCTGGAAGGGCTGCGGCTGGAAAAATGGCGATTGCTGATGTGCCTGCTGCGAATAGGTTACCGGTTGTGCATAGGGTGCCGGTTGCGCATAGGGGGGCGAGAAGGAAGCTTGCGGCGGATACGATGGCGGCTGCGAATAAGGGGAATACGATGGGGAAACGCCGTACTGCTGCATCCTCGCTTGATGATAATTGTATGGATACGATGGATACGGTGGCGGTGGTGCATATCCATAATAGCTAGGCGGCGAAGGTTGCTGTACGTTCAACGGAAATGGCTGGTCAAACGGCTGCCGCTGAATCGATTCAACGTAGGGGGCATGGTCGTCCCGCTTGCCGCAGCCCGGCGGTGGCCCCAATATGACCGTTTCCTTCAGCGGAGCAACCGCTTTGGCGTAATCCTCCTCATTCACGCAGTATGCGATATGCAAGATCTCCTTGGGAATATGCCTTAGGAAGTCCGATCCATATACGATATCCGGCGTCGGCTTATCAAATATGGTCAGAATATGGGCTTTGTCGCTCAGCGTCAGAATCCAGTGGAACCAGCCTTTTGGTAACATCGATACCTGTCCCGGTTTTAGCTTGTAGGTCATCAGCTTCTGGGTGAAGGGATTAAATACGGAAGTCAGCACTTCGCCGCTGATGACAAACACCAGCTCATCGACATTCGTATGCCAATGGGGCTGGATGATAATTCCTTTGGTCATATGAACGTTGAAGAATCCTGTGGCAATGGCCGGCATCTGATTTTCAAACACCTGGGTTATGTAATTTCCCGCATCGCGTTTATAGTTCAAGGTGTCGTTCGAGTCCGCAAACAGCTTCAAATTCGGAGATGTCAGTACTGGATCCAGCATCGTATTCCTCCCTTGAAAGTTCTTGATCTATCTGTATGCGTAGAAGGCCCGGCCTATGTAGAAGGGGATCGCCGGGACAGGAAATAAGACGTGATCTGTCAGATCACGTCCCTATGCATCATCGGCTCCTGAAACTCGCCGAAATAGTCTACCAGGAATGACTGGAATTCTCTTGCGGCCTTGGACAAATATCGCTGCTCCAGCCACGCTAGAGTGAAGGTACGGTAGCAGGAAGGTTTCTCGATACGCACCATCGCGTACGGCGGCTCTTCATCCCCTTTGCACCCGGGTACAAATGCGGCTCCAAGCCCTGCAGCCACCAGACTTCCCAGAGCGGCAGGTTCATCCACTTCACAGACGACATCCCGGCTGATCCCGGCCAATCGGCAGAACTCCTCATTCATATTTCGGAACGGGTGGCCTTCCTTGTATTCGATGAAGGCTTCCCCCGCAACGTCCTGAAGAGAAATGCTCTTCCTGCCCGCCAATCGATGACCGTGGGGTACCGCCAAGAACACCTCGGCATGGAGAACCGGGATTTCCCGAAACTTGTCATCATCCAATGCCGCAGCCGCAAAGCATAAATCGACTTCACCATTCTCCAGCATCTGCACCATCTCCATCATCGAGTCAGGCGGAATCTGGATAATGCGGAAATTCACATCAGGATATCGCGCACGGAAAGCTCCCAATGCTTTGGACAGCCGAGGCAGTGCCGTCGTTGCAATGCGGATGCTGCCCCGCTCCATACCTGCCAAATCCGACACCTCTCTCTTCCCTTCCTCAAGCGCTGACAATGCCGTATCTACGCTTTTCAGAAAAGCCTTCCCGAATGAATTGAGCTTGATTTGCCGATTCTGCCGATCGAACAGCTGTACTCCCAAATCTTCCTCTAACCTGGCAATCGTCTTGCTGAGCGCAGGCTGGGCAATTCGGAGTTCCTTCGCAGCCTTGGTCATATGCTCCATTCTGGCCACCGTCTGAAAATAATGCAGCTGAAGCAGTTCCACGATGTTCTTCCTCCTTTATTGATACCCTTGAGTATATGAATGCATGTCATAATATATATTTTTATTTATTAACTATCGATTGTAGAATAAATCGTAACCAAAGGAAAGGGGGAAATCACATGAACGAACATCAGCAACAACCACCATCGGCTGAAAAATTAATACGCATTCTGGCGTTTACGATGATTCTCTCATCGATGAGCGCAACGATGTTTAATATCGTGCTTCCGGAAATCAGCAAGCAATTCCAGCTTTCCTTTGCCCAGGTCAGCTGGGTATCGTCGATTTACATGCTGATTTATGCCATAGGCTCTGTCCTATATGGAAAATTGGCCGACACCTATAAACTCAAAAATCTGCTCACTTTCGGTTTGCTTCTCTTCCTAGTCGGTTCTATTGTAGGTTTGTCGGCACAAGCCTACTGGATGGTGCTGCTGGGGCGGATCCTCCAGGCTGCGGGGGCAGCCGTCATTCCGGCAACCGCCATGATCATTCCCGTTCGCTATTTCCCTGCGGAAAGCCGGGGCCGCGCGCTCGGCATAACCGCCACTGGACTCGCTATCGGAAGTGCGATTGGGCCGGTTGTCTCGGCTCTGATCGTCAGCGTGTTCCACTGGAGATGGCTCTTCTGCATCCCGCTGTTGATCCTTGTTACCTTGCCGCTGTACCGCAAATATTTGGGCAATGAACAAGGTCAGGGTGGACGAATCGATTGGCTCGGCGGCGGTCTTCTCGCCGGAACGGTTGCGCTGCTGCTCCTTGCGGTGACGCAGAGTGGATGGATATTCGGCGTAGGCAGCTTCATGCTGTTCCTGTTGTTCCTCCTGCGCATTCGATCGGCTAAAGAGCCTTTTGTCCAGCCCCGTTTATTCAGCAACAAAAGCTATTCGGTCGGTCTGGTCCTCGGCATATTCATCATGAGTGTCGGTTACGCCCTGCCTTTTCTTACTCCGCAGCTGCTGGCGGATATTAACGGTTTGGCTCCGGGATGGATCGGATTTGTTATGGTGCCGGGAGCCGTCGCTGCGGCCATACTCGGCGGAAGAGGCGGCAAGCTCGCGGATACCAAAGGAACGCGTTATCTGTTCTATACAGCGTCCACCCTGCTTCTGCTCTGTTTCGCCCTGTTGTCCACCTTCGCGGGCGTATCCCCATACCTCATTGCGCTGATTCTGGTCTTTGGCAATGTAGGTCAAATATTTATGCAAATCTCGCTCTCCAAGACCATCTCATTGTCGCTGCCCAAAGAGCAAACCGGTGTCGGGATGGGATTGTTCTCGCTGCTTAACTTCCTGTCCGGCGCGATCGCCACGGGGGTGTACGGCAAAGCCGTCGATCTTGGCGCCGGGAGCTCCTGGAATCCGCTGAACCTGTTCCAGGGCGCCTCCACCTACAGCAACATCTATATCGTCCTGGTTGCCTTGCAAGCTGGAGTTCTTCTGCTGTTCATGCTGCAATTTGGCAAAGCCGCGGGGCAGCGTAAACTGCAGCTTCAAACTACGAGCTCTAAATGAGACGAGGACAAGAGATATTTAACAAGCTTAAAAGAAAAACCACCGGAGTAATCGGCTTCTTTAAGCCTCTCCGGTGGTTTTGATTCTATTTTACATAGCCGCCCGTTTCAGCTGGCCGTAATACAGGTCGCTGTAGAATCCTCCCTGCTTCAGCAGCTCATCATGGGAGCCCTGCTCTAATAAGCGTCCATCCTTGAGCACCAGGATGCGGTCCGCCGAGCGGATCGTGTTTAGTCGGTGGGCAATGACAAAGCTCGTCCGCCCTTTCATCAATCGCTGCAATCCTTCCTGGATTTTGATTTCCGTTACGGTATCGATGCTGCTTGTCGCTTCATCCAGCACCAGCATGGAAGGGTTGGCCAGAATCGCCCTCGCGATGGCAAGCAGCTGCTTCTGTCCTTGACTGATGCCGCTGCCGTCAGGTTTGAGTTTCTTGTCATAACCATCCTTCATCCGCACGATAAACGAGTGGGCGTTGGCCAATTTCGCGGCTTCTTCCACTTCCTCATCGGTGGCATCCAGCCGTCCGAAGCGGATATTCTCACGGATCGTGCCCTGGAAGAGGAAGGAATCCTGCAGCACAAAAGCCATCTGCGCACGCAGACTCTCCCTGCGAATCGAAGTAATATCCCGCCCGTCGAGGGTAATCCTTCCACTGTCCGGATCGTAAAACCGGGAGAGCAGCTGAATTAACGTCGTTTTCCCCGCACCGGTCGGACCGACCAGCGCAATCATCTCGCCGGGCTTTGCTTCAAAGCTGATTCCTTCCAGTGTGTCTCCGTCTTTCTCATAAGAAAACGAGACGTTGTCGAACTTCACCGCTCCCTCCACGCTCTTCAGCGTGACAGCAGCCCCTTCGTCCTTTGCTTCAACCTCTTCATCCAGCACCTCGAATACGCGTTCCGCCCCCGCAATGGCAGACAGCAGCGTATTCCATTGGTTCGCGAGATCGTTCAGTGGTCTCGTAAACTGCCTTGCATAACTCTCAAATATAATGATGACGCCGATCGTAATATGCCCCTGAATCGCCATGATGCCGCCGATGCCTGCTACGATCGCAAAGCTCAAGTTGTTGAGCCCGTTCATCAGCTTCGGAATGAAGCCTGATATGCTCTGCGCCCAGAAGCCCGACAGACGAATCCGTTGATTGCGCTCATCGAATTCGCGGACAACCCGTTCTTCCTGGGAAAAAGCCTTAATAATCCGCTGCCCCGACAGCGTTTCTTCAATATACCCGTTCAGATCCCCCAGGTTGCGTTGACGCTCCTTAAACAAGGGGCCGGTCCGCCGGGTAATCCAGCGCATCCCCATCATCATCAGAGGCACGACCAGGAATGTCAGCAGCGTAAGGAGCGGACTAAGCCATAACATGACGGTTAATGTGCCGATTAAGGTCAACACGCTCGAGAAGATTTGAATCGCTGAGCTGTTGAGCGTTGAACTCACGTTCTCGATATCATTCGTCAGGCGGCTCATGATCTCGCCCTGCTGGCGCTTGCCGTAGAACGGGATCGGAAGCCGGTGCAGATGCGTGAACAGATCCATCCGCATCCGGTACACCGTCTCTTGGGCGATGCCGATCATCCAGACGTTGTGCAGCCAAGTGGTTAAAGCCTGAAGAACATAGACGGCGGCCAAGCCAACGAGAAAATACAACCAGGCCGCGTCGATGGAGCTGTCCGGATTACGCACATCATCCAGAAATCTATCCACGCCGACGCCAAGCAGATAGGGACCTAGCAATGCAAGGCCCGAGCTGATCAACACCATCAGCAGCACGAGTGCGAGCTTGCCTTTGCGGCGGGCGAGATAAGTCCATATTCTGGAGAGGGTGCCCGACCAGTTTTTGGCCTTGGCCTTAGGCTTGCTCCCCTGGCCGCCATCCTTATTCTTGCCAAGATCAATCTTCGGTCTCGGATGACGAAACGGTTCAGTGAATGCCTTGAGCATGCTGCTGCGCCTCCTCTCCGTATTGGGATTCATAGATGCGTCGATATAGAGAGGAACTTTCCATCAAATCTTCGTGGTTCCCTTTTCCAATCAAACGCCCGTCGTCCAGCAGCAGAATCAAATCAGCCGAAGTGGTCGAGCTGATCTTCTGCGTGATCAAAAACGTCGTACAGGACAAATCCTTCAGTGCATCCAGCAGAGCGCCTTCCGTTCGGACGTCAAGGGCGCTGGTGCTGTCGTCCAGAATAAGGATGGCGGGCTTTCGCACAAGCGCCCGCGCAATGGACAAGCGCTGCTTCTGTCCGCCGGACAAGTTGACCCCGCGCTGGCCCAGCATCGTGTCATAACCGTTAGGCAGACGCTCAATGGTATCGTGGATTTGCGCTCTGCGCGCCGCTTCTTTAATTTCCTCCATGGAAGCATCCTCGCGTCCCCAGGCAATGTTCTCCCGGACCGTACCGGAGAAGAGCAGCACTTCCTGCGGCACATAACCGATGCTGCTGCGCAGATTTACCTCATCGATCGATCCGGCGTCCATTCCGTCCACGCGTACTGTTCCCTTCTCTTCCTCGTAAAGCCGTGGAATCAGCTGTACTAATGAAGACTTACCGGAACCAGTTGCTCCCATAATCGCGATCCGCTCTCCGGGCCTCGCTTCAAAGGAAATATCCGTCAGCACGTCGATGTCGCTGCCCGGGTAGCTAAAGCTCACTTGCTCGAACTTCACGCCTCCTTGAATTTGAACCTTTTTATTCTTATCCTTGGCCGCACTTGCTGTATCCTCTTCCGTATTTAACACCTCTTGCGTCCGCTGTGCGGAAGCGCGTCCCCGGGAGAAGGCAACGACAACCCAGGACAGGGCAGACATGGCACCAATACAACGTAGGGAATAATTGACTACGGCAACCACTTCGCCGACGCTGGCACTGCCGGATGCGATGTCTTTGCGGCCGAACCACAGGACCGCCATAATCCCTGCATTCATAATGAGAAGAATAAACGGCATCGTTGTCTCCGTTAACCGCAAGGTCGAGACCGTGGTGCTCATCAGCTTGCCAGAGGTATGGGCAAAGCGTTCAATTTCGTGTCCCATCCGTACGAATACGCGTATCAACCGGATCCCGGTCAGATTCTCCTGAATGACGCCGTTTACCGCATCCAGTCGCTGCTGTACATGGCGGAACGCATCCGCTGCCCGCTTCATAATCCAAGCGATAAAAATAAACAACAATGGCACGGTAAGGACAAGCAGCAAGCCCAGCTTCACATTCACCACCAATGCCATGATGATGCTTCCCAGCACAACGAGCGGAACGCGCGTCATAAACCGCAAGCCCATGAACACCGTATCCTGAATCTGGGTGACGTCACCTGTAAGTCTGGTAATCAAAGATGAGGTAGCAAACCGGTTAAATATCGAATAAGAGAAAGACTGCACCTTTTCATACAGCTGATCACGCAGATCATAGCCGAGTCCCTGACTCGTATGCGCCGCAAAAAAAGAGCTGGATATCCCCGCTATAAAGGCAATAATAGCGCTTCCAGTTAAAACGGCTCCCCACATCCAGACAACGGACAAATCCTGTTTCTGTATGCCGTCGTCAATGATTTTAGAGATGAGCAGCGGCTGAATCAGCTCAACGGTGAGCTCAATCAGCATCATGACCAGTGCCGCAATCGCTGCGACGCGGTACTTTTTCAAGATCGAGAAAACCATTCCCATAAGCATTCCTCCGAGGCTGAAGACCTTTATCATGTTCATACATCAATTACCCACTGGTCTTCATGTAGTAGCAATATTAGTTCGTACAAGAGCTCGATATGTCTATTATAATATATTTTCTCCTAGAACTTACCGACTGATTAAAAAATCACAGTAATTCACATTTCAAAACGCAACTCCTGGTTTGTGTAGGAAGCATTGCAAAGGAGATGAAAAAAAGAGCCTATTCTTCAGGATTGTCTCCTCTCGAATAGGGCTCTCTTGTTGAAACATATAGCTATTCCACCGATTTCAGCGCTTCAATCATATCAATCCGCTTTAGCTTGTAATGCATGGAGGCCATCACAATGGCCGAGAACAACAGCGTCAGCAGTGCCGCATAGCCGTAACTGATTCCATGGATCGCGGGACTGAACATCATCGCATCCACTTCTGCGGTTAGTAGCACGAACCGGTGCAGGAACACGCCACACAGACTGCCCGCTATAATTCCCAGCACGGTCAGAATCATATTTTCGCGATAGATGTACATGGTTACTTCCTTATCATAGAAGCCAAGCACCTTGATCGTTGACAGCTCCCGTATCCGCTCGGATACGTTAATATTCGTCAGATTGTACAGCACGACAAACGCAAGTGCCGCAGCAGATACAATCAGGACAACCACCACGACGTTCATGCTGTCCATCGTATCACTGAAAGCGTCGCTTACCCCGCTCGTGAAGCTGACCATTGCCACCCGCTGGCTTGCGGTTAACGATTCTCCAAGCTGGTCTTCCCACTCCGGATTGTGATCGTGGTTGTCATACGTCAGCAATTGACTGTTCACTTCCGGCCCTGCATCAAAAATCTCTTCGTAATACAGCGGCGTCATATAGACGTAGTGCATGGCATAGTTCTCCGTTATCCCGGCTACACGTATTTCAAAGGGATCGTTGTCGCTGTTCTGTACGGTGAAGGTACTGCCGATCTTGAGATCAAACAGTTTGGCGAGCTTCTCGGTAATGATCGCACCGTCATCCGTCAGGGACAGGGTCTGCTCCTGCCCACGGGATTTCAGGATGATAAACGAATCGATCTCATCTGGCGATTGCGGCACGAACAAACTCACATCCTGAGTGTTCACCCCGGGGGCTGTTGCAGTCATCGCCTCTTGCGTCACATTTAAAATCCCCGTAATCTCCGGCATTTCCGCAATGCGCTTGTTATAATCCTCCAGCATGCCGTTATCGCCGTTATCGCCGTTATCGTCTTGAAATACAACGGTCGCCTGATGCTGCATAATCTTTCCGTATTGCAGCGGCGCGATATCCCCGATGGAATCCTTAAGACCGAAACCGGTCAGAATCAGGGCCGTGCAGCCGGCAACGCCGCAAACAGTCATAAACATCCGCTGCTTGTAGCGGAACAAATTACGGGCGGTGACTTTTCCAATAAAGCCGAGCCGGTTCCACACCCAAGGAACTCGCTCCAGCCATATGCGGGATCCGTTCTTGGGCGCTCTGGGGCGCATCAGGACCGAAGCGTTGCTTCGAAGTTCCACCCGCGTCGCCACATAAGCGGTCATGGTCGTACAAAGCACGGCCACGATGATCGAGATGATGCTGTAGCTGAGATAAAAGCTGGTTCTTACATCCGGCAGATTATACAAAGCCCCGTAAGCATCATAGATAATAGCGGGAAACAAGGTGAAGCCGATAGCCAGTCCGGCTGCTGAGGCCGCAACACTGGCCAGCGTCGAATACACCAGGAATTTTTTCATCACATCCCTGTTGCTGTATCCGAGTGCTTTCAAGGTTCCGATTTGCAGCCGCTGCTCCTCGACCATCCGAGTCATCGTTGTCAGGCTGACGAGGGCGGCGATCAGGAAAAAGAAAACCGGGAATGCCGTTGCAATGGAAGATAAGCGGTCCGCATTATCGCTGTACTCGGTATAGCCCGGATTGACGCTGCGGTCCATGACGTAGACTTTGGGCAGCTCGAGCCGATCCAGATCCTTCTGTCCCTCCGCCACTTCCTTCTCGCCATCGGCGATTTCCCGCTCAGCCTTTGCTTTTTCTTCATTAAATTTCTTGAGACCCTCCTGGTATTTCTCCTGTCCTTGGCTAAGCTCCGCTTTCGCATTCGCGAGTTTGGCTTCCCCTGCCTGTTTAGCAGCAGCAAGCTCCTCCGTTCCTTGCGTCAACGAAGCTTCACCCTGCACGAGTTGACGCTCGGCTTCCCGAAGCTTGGCCTCTCCTTCTTTTAGTTGTGCCCGGCTTGCATCCAGCTTCTGCTGAGCGTGATCCAGCTGTTGCGAAGCTTCGTTTAAACCGCGCTGGAACGCAGAAGCAGCCTTTTGCAAAGCAGCGCCATCCAATGCTCCCTCCATGTAACCCGCAGTGGCTGCTCCCAGCTTCGGATCTGCTGCCTGAGCCGCTGAAAGCAGCTCTTGCCCCTGTTCTTCCGGTATGTCTTTCGGATCTAAGCCGGAGATTTGCTGCAGCGCCTTCGCCAATTGCTGCCCTTGTGCCAGCTTTGGCGCAAGCTCCAATTTCTGTTGATCCAGTTGACTTTGACCTGTCTTAAGCTGGGACTGTCCCTGTTCCAACTGCTGATGATTCCGCTTCAGCTCCGCTCTGCCCTGGGCAAGTTTTCTTGCCGCGGCATCCAGCTTGGCTTGTCCCTGTGCCAGCTCGGTTTGAAGTTTATTCACGCCATCGCGGTAGGATTGCTCTCCTTCATTCAGCTTGATCTTCGCTTCCTTTAACTCCTGCTCCGCATCGGTCATCTGCTTCTTGGCATCCTTGATTTTGTCCAAGGCCTCATTCAGCTTCTTCTGCCCCTCGGCACGAATCTCTGCCAGCCGCTCCTGCGGCATGGTCTTCAGTTCCAGTTCTACCGCTTCTTTGTGCCGTTTGATCTTCTCGTCATACTCAGGCGTATAGGGAGCTGATTCAGCGGTGTCCTGGAAGGTCAGGTAGGCTTCCGTATATACAGGTAGTTTAAAGTCCTGCTCCGGTATAACGGCGAACACATCCGCAGTCCCCTTGCCGATGCCGCTCGTTCCCCGGCTCATGCTGCTGATGAACAGCGGACTCTTCGCCCTTCCCACGACCGTATAAGTGTGGTGGTCAAACGTTTTCTTGAGATTGACTTCCTCATCCGGATTGGTAAAGGTAATCTGATCCCCCAGATTAAATTCGTTCCCCCGATCTCCCGCGTCGATGACGATCTCTCCTGCGACCTCCGGCATTCGACCTTCTGTAAGCACGTATTGATTCAGATTATTTCCTGGGTCATAGGAGAGGACCTTCGCGATCCGCCCGCTGTCACCGAGAAATACGTCTGCACTATAGCCAGGTTGAACCTCATCCACTCCGGCAATCAACTTCAGCTTCTCGATATCGCTTTGTTCGAGACCCAAGGTGGACTGAACCTTAAGATCCATCAGCTTTAAATCGCTATAATAGTGATCCGCTGTGTCCAGCATATCCGGACCCGTGGCTTTTATCCCCGCAAAAAAACCGACGCCGAGCATAATAATGGCAAAAATGGACAGAAACCGAGCTTTTGTCCGCGATATTTCCCGGAAAATATCAGTCCACAACGCTCTTTTCTTCATAATATGTGTCTCCCTACCACTCGATGTTGTCTACAGAAACGGGGTTCGGATTCAAAACCATGTTTCGGACCTTGGCATTGTTGATCTCGATGACCCGATCCGCCATCGGCGTCAGGGCAGAATTATGCGTAATGACGATAACCGTCGTTCCGGTATGGCGGCAAGTGTCTTGGAGCAGCTTAAGCACCTGCTTCCCTGTATGATAATCAAGCGCACCCGTGGGTTCATCGCAGAGAAGCAGCTTCGGCTGCTTGGCGAGTGCCCTGGCAATCGCTACCCGCTGCTGTTCTCCGCCGGACAGCTGTGCCGGAAAATTGTTCAGACGATTACCCAGGCCGACATCCCGCAATACTTGCTCCGCGTCCAGGGCCCGAGGAGAAATCTGCGAAGCCAGTTCCACATTTTCTTTTGTCGTCAGATTGGGAACCAGGTTATAAAATTGAAACACAAATCCGACGTCATTGCGCCGATAGCCGGTCAACTCCTTGCTGTTAAACCTTGCAATATCCGTTCCATCCACGAGTACTTGTCCCTCATCCGCCGTATCCATGCCGCCCAATATATTCAGCACCGTGGATTTGCCTGCACCGCTGGGACCGACAATGATCGCAAACTCGCCTTTTTCAATCTCCAGGTTGATTTCATCATTGGCTACAATCGTGGTCTCTCCCATTCGGTAGCGCTTATATTCATCCTTCATGCTCACAAAAGCCATGTGTACCCCACTCCCAACTCATGGTCGCAATATCGGCTTAAATCGTTATGTAAACTAATGTAACCCAAAAGAGGGCTTATCCGGTGCTTAAGCCGAAGGGTCGTTCACCGTGATGGACACGAACTTCGGCATCTGTCGTGACTGTGCTATACCTCTTATTTGTGTCTTTACCGTTGTTATACTCCTTGTTTACTGACGTGCATTCAATGAAATGATCCTTTAAAATCAGTGTAGCACAAACAAATCGGCCAAAGAAAACGCAGCATCCCCCCGCGATGGCAATGTCACAGAATGTTCCAAATTCGAAATAGCCCGAGCAGCACAAAAAAGCACTTCTTCACCCGGGAAGAAGCGCTTCTCTGATAGATTTATTGTCAATCGATATGCCCGGTCAGTGTCGCTTCCTGAAGATCCTTGCCTTCGACCCAATCCCTGAACGAAAAATCGAGCACGCCCCCATGAGCAAGCGATGTCATGACCCTTCCTTCTTCGAAGGCGTACGAAAAGGTATGCAGCGTTCCGAACAAATCGTCGTAATCCGTAAAAAATAACGGGGACTTTCGGTCCTTAAACAAACCGAAAACCTCGGTTTGGGTTAACTGTTCAGTATCCAAGCTATCGATGTAACGTTTACGCCGAAGGGAATGCTCGATGGATGGCCTGTTTTTGCCCGTCAAAGCCTCATAATGGTTAACGCAGGCGATCGCCGCCTCCCCGCCCGTACGGGTAATCACTTGATCCGGACTTGCTTCCACAACGGCCATGTTCCCTCGTGCATCCCCGATTGAAAAGTTATAACACGCCGCATGGGGAATATGGCGCAGCATATAAGACGCTTCTTCCACAGTACCGCATGACTCCAATACCATCCGGACGCCGACCCAAGGCGACACACCCGCCTGGTATCCGTCAAAGCTGACAAAATGAAGCCCGGCAGCAAGCCCTTTTTCATTCACCCCGTCATGCCTACCTATTGCCTGCAAATTATAGCCTGCACTCGCTAAGCCTTGATCGGCTTGAGCCACTGTAAAATAACCATCGTAAAACGCAGGCGTAAAATCGTAATTTCTTACGTAATACGAAGCCGTGATCATCGCCGAGCATCCCATGGCCGCGATTTTCGGGACGTCATATCCGCCGAGAAGCGCCGCGGCTTTGGAAAAAGGCATTTCCAAGCCTTCCGCCAGCCCTTCAAGCTCCGACAACAGCTGCGGGGCAAACTCGTTATAAATGCTTTTCAGTTGTTCCGTGTCGATCTCCGGCTTGGTGACCGCTTCGAAAGCTTTTAATATCGGTTGATTTCGCAGACTGTGACCCAGCTTAAGCCCGTTATGATAGTTATCTTCTCTAAGCTGCAAGATGTGTACCGTGTAATCCGGCATTTTAACCCCTCCACCCAAGCGGTTTCCATATGGGAATATATCCCTAACCCCGATTATAGATGCAATTCATCCCTCTTCCAATAAAAAAGCTCCGACCCGGCATGTTTACATGCTGGGTCAGAGCAGATTGTTATGCACGCGGCAATTGTTTAAATACTTGAACGTATTGCTCGTATTTTTCCGACCAGGCGTCCTTGCGCGATTCAAGCGTTCTGCCATCCAGCAGTGCTTCAATGACGTCCAGACATACGTCCCAACCGGCAATATCCTTCGGTGTATGATCCGTAATTTTCGTTATCGTCTCGATCAGTACCAGACGACAGCCTTCGGCCTCGGGATGCAGCTCAAAACGCACCCTGTCCTCTCCCCACGTATACTCCAATACCGAAAACTCCCGATAGTCCGTAATTTCAAATTCTTCGAACGTTCCATCCTGCAAGTCAAATGTAATTCTTCCGCCTTGACGTAAATCTTCCACCTTCAGCTCCGAGAACCACTGTGTGAGCTTGTCATTATCCGTCAGATAGGACCACACCTTCTCAACCGAATGCTTCAGGCGGCGTTCAAATCGGACGGTCGTTCCGAACTCGTCTTGCTGTACTACTGCCAGCATTTTTCATCCTCCTTAGGAATGTTTTATTCAAAAATAGATCTTCCAATCAAAAACTACATCAGGATGTTTAAGGAGATTCATCCTTATCCAGCAACCTCTCCAGATCATCCAGCTTATTTGTCCAGAACTGCCGGTAAGGCTCCAGCCAGTGGTGGATTTCCTCCAGAGGCTTGGCATTCAGGCTGTACACATGCCTTTGTGCCTCTTTCCGCAGCGAGACAAGACCGGCTTCCCGCAAAATGCGCAAATGCTTGGATACGCCTGGTTGGCTGAGCTGCATGAGATCTACAATCTCGCCCACCGTGCACTCTTTCACGCGCAGATAGTCCAATATCGTCCTGCGGTTCGGTTCTGCCAATACTTCAAAAAGGTTATCGTTCAACATGTTCATTATATTACTATATAGTTATATTTCTGTAAAGTTATATACAAAGATGGACGCGATCTTTGAACAAACATAACGCCTTCCTTATAATGAATCTATTGATATTTGAAGGAAAGGAATGACGGAAATGCCCGATATCACTTTTTTGCGTGATCCTGACCTGCCGTTTCTCGAAATCAAAGAATGCGATACGTTAGACAATCTTTCCTATAAGAAGCATTTTCACGAAGAAATTTCCATTGGCCTCATTGAAAAGGGAGCCACCCGCGTATGGTCGGCCGGGAAACGGTTTGAGGCTGCCCAGGGGCATATTGTGCATTTTCCGCCGCTGCTACCTCATGCCTGTCATCCCGAGAATCCTGCAAACTGGAAGTACACGATGATGTTTGTCCATCCCCGGTGGCTCGGTCAAACCTCTTCGGACTATGATTCCAATTACCATCAACCCCATATGCCCATCCTGCATCCGAAATATCAAAACGAACGATCCCGGCATCTGATTCATTCCTGCAGGACACTGCTTCAGCAAAATGCCACTCCCCTCGAAGTGGAGTCCGTGCTTATGACATTAATGCGGGAGACGGGTCTCCTTCAAGAGGAAGCCGCTTTGGCGTCTAGCGGCAGCGTTCATCAATCCCCGGCTATTCTGCGAGTGAAGCAGTATCTGGATCATCATTACAAAGATCGCATTACACTTGATATTCTGCAAGGCATCTCCGGAGTCAGCAAATTCCACCTGATTCGGATGTTTACAGAATCCTATCATCTAGCTCCCCACGCTTATCAGAATTTATTGCGCATCAATTACGCCAAAGAGCAGTTACTTCAAGGAAAAGCCATAGCCGACGTTGCTGTGGAGACCGGGTTTTACGATCAGAGCCATTTCACGAGAGCTTTTGCCGGTTGCGTAGGGACAACGCCACTTCGGTATGCAAAAGCAGCGACATCTTAAACAAACCGCAATTTTATACAAGACCGCCTCGCCTAAACGTTGATAGAATCACAGAAGATCTTAATCAAACGAGGTGTTTAACTTGAACGATTCATTAACGGAAATGGCTTTTGCCGACGCTTTGAAGTCAGTCGCCCGTAACCTGCAACTCAAACAGTACGTCCAGCAATCCGCCGAATGGTATCCGATCCTGCTGCGTGCAGCAGAGCGTTTTGTCACGGGCGATGTGCTGGAACAAGGTTTGTCATGTCGGGATGCTCTGGACGCCAAAGGTTATCGCACTTCGCTGGAGTATATCGGGGAGAATACGCTGACTGAAGCGGAATGCACGCAGGCTTTCCTGGAGTTTACTAAGTTAATTGAAGCTTGTGCGGAACAGAGGACAGGAACCCGCATTTCACTCGACCTGTCCCATATCGGATTATCGGTAGACGAGGATTTGGCATACCGGCATCTTCTCGGACTGGCTGGCCAAGCCGAGGAAGCTGGATTGGAGCTGGTCATCAGCATGGAGGAATCCGCCAAAACGGATGCTATCCTTAAACTGTACAGAAAAGCTTCGGACCAATTCACGAATGTCGGTATTACTTTGCAAGCGCAGCTCCCGCGAACGATGGAAGACCTCGAACAAATTCTTGCCGACGGCTCCGGCACGATCCGCATCGTGAAAGGCGCTTATCAGGAACAAGAGGGGCACTATATTCCCCGTTCCGAGATGCTGACTTCGAGGTATGTACGAATGGTGGATTTATGCGTTCAAGCAGGCAGGCCCGTATCGGTCGCCACCCATGATGAAAGGATCCTGCGGCATATGACCAGCAACAAAATGTATCGCGACTCAGCCGTCGAGCTTGAAATGCTGTATGGCATACGTCCGGACCTGTCCAGACAAATGAAAGATGACGGCTTCCCTATTCGGATTTATCTGACTTACGGTGAAGAATGGTTCCTGTACCTGTGCCACCGAATCGCCGAGTACCCGCCGAATATATATGATGCAGTGACCCGGTCGATCCTGGGCGGCACCGATACAATTCAACATTATTGATCAACATTAGCAGCAGGGAAGAAACGGCAGAAATACGCTGTTTCTTTCTTTTTTATGACCAGGTACTAAAAAATATTTTCGGATTGCCGATGTTATAGTTGAAACTTTATTCTAGGCCAATGCGTCATATTGTAGAGGAAAATAATAACAAAGCTAAATTTCAGGAGGTTGAGTGTGTGAAAAGAATATGGACTGCCTTGCTAGCAGCTATACTGTTAATCCCCATGACATTCCAATCGCAGGTACAGGCGGCAGTGAAGATCAGCGTCTTGATTGACGGCGTCAAGCTGTATACGCCTCAAGCGCCTGTCATGATCCAAGGACGCGTCATGCTTCCGATGAGATCCATCTTCGAAGCCTTGGATGCATCGGTCAAATGGAATCAAAAAACGAAAACCGTCACAGCGACCAAGGATGGCACAACCGTCATTCTAAAAATCAACTCCAAGACGGCCACCATCAATAACAAGACGGTAGCGCTGGATGTTCCGGCGAAAAACTTAAAAGGCAACACCATGGTGCCGGTACGCTTCGTAAGTGAAGCCCTCGGCCAAAAAATCGGCTGGAATTCCAAAACGAAAACGGTCACCGTCAAAACAACGAACAATTCAGGCGGCGGAAATAATACCGGTATCGTGCCTGTGAATTATGTGACTCTTCGGGACATCGGTAATACCGGCGACGGCCGCGATCTGCAGGTGAGCTTCTCCAAATCATCCACCGAGTCTTTAATTTCGCATTATCGGGTGATGATTGTAAAGCAGTCCAAGACGTTAAACCAATCTGAGGCACAGCGCGTGTCCTCGGCAGCTTACACAACGGTGTACCCATCCGGCTCGGATCCGACGCTGACCCTCACGTCGGGCTCAAGGGATGTGGATAATGATCTGATCCGCGATAACCAGGCTTATAAAGCCTACGTATTGGCAGTCAGCAAAACAGGCGGCACATATGCCCTTTCCTCGGCTTCGCCGTCGTTGACGCTGACCAACACCAATTCAGTAAACGGAGCAACCAACGTGAAGGCAAGCGATGTGAGCGACTATGGCGATGGCCGTGATCTGCAGGTCAGCTTCACGCGTGCCCAGAATGAGAGCAATGTAACCAACTATCGAGTGTTTGCCGTAAAAACGAAGGATGCTGCCAAGTTTAATCTGACGGCTGCCAAATCCGTTCAAAGCCAAAATTACACGACGGTAAGTAAAACCAGCACGACGAATACAACGCTGTCCACGACGCTGAGTTCTTCCGCTCGTGATACGTCAGGGGAGCTTATCCGCAGCGGAGTCGCTTACACCGTGTTCGTCCAGTCTGTGAGCAGCAATGAGAACGTGCTTGCAAGCAATCTGTCTTCAGGTTCGTCTTCCATCACCCTCAGCACAGGCAATGCAACGGTTCCATCCATTACGCAGGTGACGGATATCAGCGATTATGGTGATGGCCGCGATCTTCGCGTAAGCTTCAACAAGGTATCCAACGAATCCAACATTCACTCTTATCGCGTGTTTGTCGTAAAGGACAGCAATTACAACAGCTTCAACTTAAGCAAAGCCAATGGTGTATCCAGCTACAACTACACCCAAGTCAACAAAACCGGGAATAACATCAACAACTTGACGCTGGCATCGGGGGCTAGAGACGTAGACGGAGCAACGATTCGCAGCGGCGTGTACTATCGCGTATTCGTCATGGCCGTGAACAATAATAACTCCAATAATAACGTGCTGTCTGCGCCATCTAACTCCATCATCTTGAGTTCCAGCTCCAATGTGGGTGCGGTTACCAGCCTGTCTGTCACCGACGTGAACAACTACAATGACGGACGCGACCTGCAGGTGTCATTCACCCAGCCGTCCGATCGTTCGAACATCAACTATTACCAGGTATTCGTTGTAAAATCATCCGATAGCTATTTCGATCTGTATAGAGCCAATAACTTAAACAACAGCTATTATTACACTCAAATCAATAAGAACAACAGCAGCAACTACATTACTCAAACCCTGAATTCCAACAGCCGTGATATCGATGGGGAGCTCATTCGCAATGGAATCAGCTATCGCGTATATGTCCTGTCCGTAAGCTATTCGGGTAATAATGCATTATCCAATTACTCATCGATTACGCTTGGAAACAACAATCAGGGCAATGTAAACCCTGTTTCCACGCCAACCTTGTCCATTATCGGCAATAATGGTAACGGAAGTGACTTAAGAGTCTCCTTCAATCCAGCAAATGGTGAAAACTTCATCGATCATTACCGGATTCTCGTTGTGAAGTCATCCAAGAGCCTGAGCGTGTCCCAAGCTTATGACAACAAGAATTACACCACGGTTTACAAAACCGGCGGCACCATCACTCGGGATTTGACTAGCACGACGAAGGATTCCGACGGGGATCTCATTCAAAGAGGTTCAAGCTACCGTGTGTACGTCTTATCTAGAGGCAACAGCTATTCGAATTACAGCAATGCTCTTTCATCGGTTTCTCGTGACGTAACGATACAAGGCGTGACCCAGGTAGATGCGGTAAAGGGCATTACGGCTGCTGATGCAGGCGACAATAATAACGCAAGCGACTTGAAAGTATCGTTTACCAAGGCTGCAAATGAAGCCAACATTAAGGAATACCGGATTATGGTCGTGAAACAAACAAACGCTGGCAGCTTTAATTTAAATCATGCTATCAGTGTAGCTTCTGGCAACTACGATCGTGTACCGGTCGGCGACAATTTCAATAACGTTCTGAGACCTGGAACAAACGATGTTGAAGGCCAGCCAATTCGCAATTTGGTGGATTATCAAGTATTCGTATTGTCCGTGAGCAATAATGGTTCAATAAGCAGTGCCCTGTCGGCACCATCTGCGCCAATTAAGCTTACGGGTACCGCTGTAACGGTTCCTTCGGATGTATATGCCGGGATTGAAAGCACCAACGGGAATGGCAGTGATATTGTAGTCAAATTCTCGGCCGCTACAGGAAGCATTAAAGAATATCGAATCATGGTGGTACCAGCCAACAAAAAATTTGGCGATTTTGAAGCAAATAATGTACCGCTTGGAAACTACACAATAGTTAATGTCGATTCCAGCCAGAAACAATATGTAAAAAACTTGGAGGCTACAACGAAAGACGTCAATGGTACAGTCATTGCATCTGGCCAAAAGTACAGTGTATTCATCCTGGCTGTTGCCGATGGCACTGTTTCTACCAGCAATACTCTGTCCGATTCTTCTGATGTGTTTACGATCCCGAATCCGACCCGAGCAACGGGCGTTACAGCCAAGTTGGATGCAAACGGGAAGCTTCAAGTCGATTTCAAGAAGGCGATCGATGAACGCAGCATTACGGCATACCGCCTGTTGTTTGTAGAGAAAAATAGCATTAAGGCCTTCGATCTGAAGACAGCGACGGAAGCGGATGCCAAAGTCAATACCAATGTAACCATAAAACCCGATGGCAAAGATATCTCGGCTCTGATTGAAATCCCTGCCAAAGATGCCTTCGGTAAAGACATTAAAGACAATACGGAATATGCCGTTTATGTCCTGTCCGTACTGTCCAAAGACAAGAAAATCGCTTCGAGTGCTCCATCCGCAACACCTTTATCCGAAGCATCCAAAACACTTGTATTAGTTAAAAAACCTTAGTCGAAGGTAGAATACGAACCTTCTCTAACATAAAGAGCTGTTCCTCCGGTCAAATTTGACCATGAGGGACAGCTTTTTTTATCCCTTTCCACCCATCAAGCCCTCTCCAAAACTGCCTGCATCTTATAACTAATTTCCACATGATTTTATGAGGAATTGTCCGGGTACTTCCAAATGGGAAAATATGATAATTTATAAATTAGAAAGCGCTTTCAACTTACACTTGGAGGTGAACGCCTACTCTCTAGATCCTTTCGTGACAACTAGAACCTCAACACCCGACAGATACCTCACACGAAGTCACTTAAGTTAAAACATCACTTTACAACTTCATTACAAAAGGAGATGCTAATGATAAACCTGAATAAGAAATCCCTATGTTCCTTGGCACTTATCGCTGTTCTAGTCCTTTCACTATTCCCATCTTTCGCATCCGCTGCGAAAAATGAACATTCAAGATCTCCAAAGAAAAATCCCCAAGCCTACGTCAATGATATGCAGCCCGGCTGGAACCTTGGCAATTCGCTGGATGCCGTGGGGGCTGACGAAACAGCATGGGGAAATCCGCGCATCACCAAAGCCTTGATCAACCAAATCGCGGCACAGGGATATAAGAGTATCCGCATTCCGGTAACCTGGAACAACCATATCGGCAGCGGGCCGAACTATACCATCGACACTGCTTACATGGACCGGGTACAGGAGGTTGTCGATTGGGCGCTTAAAGCCGATCTTTATGTCATGATCAATGTCCATCACGATTCTTGGCTATGGATCAGCCATATGGAGAACAATCGCAATGAGGTCGTTGCCAAGTACAACGCCGTATGGACTCAAGTTGCCCATCGCTTCCGGAACCATTCCAACAAACTGATGTTTGAAAGCGTCAATGAACCTCGTTTCTCGGATGGCGGGACCACCGATGAGAAGAAAGCATTTCAGATGCTGGATGAACTTCAAACGTCATTCCATCGGATCGTCCGCGGCTCTGGAGCACGCAACGCAACCCGGCCGCTTGTGCTATCTACCCTGGAGGCCTCTCCAACCCAGGAGAGAATGAACGAACTATATAACACCATGACGAAGCTGTATGACTCCAATCTCATTGCCACGGTCCATTATTATGGATTTTGGCCGTTTAGTGTGAACATCGCGGGTTATACCCGTTTTGAGACGGATACCCGGAACGATATCGATCAAACATTCAACAATGTGTATAACACCTTTATCGCCAGAGGGATTCCCGTCATCCTGGGTGAATATGGACTGCTTGGGTTCGATCAGAGCACGGGAGTCATTGAGCAGGGGGAGAAACTGAAGTTCTTCGAGTATCTAACCTATTATCTCAAAGAGAAGAACATTACCCATATGCTATGGGACAATGGCCAGCACTTTAAGCGAACCGCTTTTACCTGGTCCGATCCGGAGCTGTACAACATCATGAAGGCGGGTTGGAGCGGTCGTTCTTCCACGGCTGACACCGATCTGGTCTTCGTAAAAAAAGGAACGGCCATCCAGAATAAGAGCATCCCTTTGAACTTAAACGGCCACACGTTAACCGAAGTTCGCACAAACGGACAGCTGCTAGTTGCCGGGCAGGATTATACGCTTAACGGAAATGCGATCACGTTTACGTCCAGCCTGCTGTCCAGACTGACTTCATCCGGCCAATTCGGCGTGAATGCTGTATTGACGGCGAAATTCAACCGCGGTGCGGACTGGAATTTCAGGGTCATCTTCCATGATAAGCCCGAGCTCCGCAACACGCAGGGTACAACCGATTCGTTCAGCATTCCAACGACGTTCAACGGAGATCAGCTAGCCACGATGGAGGCGGTATACGCGACGGGAGGCAATGCAGGACCGCAGGACTGGACCTCCTTCAAAGAGTTTGAATATACGTTCTCCCCATCCTACTCGACGGATGAAATCAAGCTCAAGCCTACCTTTTTTAATGAGGTCAGAGACGGAGAAGTGATTCTTAAATTCCATTTCTGGAGCGGCGAGGTCATCACCTATAAACTTACGAAAAGCGGAAGCAGCGTAACCGGTAACGCTTCTTAGGACATCCTTTATAACATTAACGGCCTGTCGGGATTCTTCCCGCAGGCCGTTTTTCATTCACTATGACTGCAACTCCCATACACGCGACGGCAGATTAGCAGCTGCATACTGCATGCGAATTCGTTCCTATAATTAGAATGAATAAAAGCTCAAGCGACATCACTTGAGCTTTCATCTGTTTAGGCTTGAGACATATCTCGCTCAGCCAGAAACTTATCAATAATGCCCGAGATAACATTCATGCTGACAGGCTTGCTTACATACTCATCCATGCCCATCCCTAAATATTTCTCACGATCGCCCTTGATCGCATGGGCCGTAACGGCCACGATAAAGGGCTGTTTTTCGGATGATACCGATTCTTTAATGAGCCGGACCGCTTCCGTTCCATCCATGAAGGGCATCGAAATGTCCATGAACACGATGTCATACGGATAACGCTCGAAGGCTTCAACCGCCTCGAGTCCATTCTGGACGGTGGTCGAATGGTATCCCAGCTTCTCAATCATTTTCTTGAGGACTAACTGATTCACCTCATTATCCTCGGCAATCAAAATTTTCAGATCGTTTCCTGAGGAGTGATTCTCGTGAACGGCCCCATTCTCCTGTTGATTGACATCATTCGGCTTAAACGAAAAATCAACCGTAAACGTAAAGACAGACCCCTGCTGGTTCTGATTCTTCTCATACCAGATATCTCCGCCCATCAACTGAACGAGTTTTTTGCAGATCGCCAGACCCAGCCCCGTTCCTTCCACCTGGCGGGTCATATAGTGGTCCACTTGATAAAAGGGTTCAAATAACTGCGCAACCTTCTCACTCGGCACGCCAATGCCCGTATCCATAACGGAGAATTGGATAAGGGCCGAGTTCCCCTGGTCCTCGACACACTGCACAGAGATGGAGACGGCGCCATTAGGCGTAAATTTAATGGCATTACTAAGCAGGTTCATTAAGACCTGTCTCAGCTTCGTCACATCCCCGTAAACCTGACTCGGAACGTCCGAAGCTACGGATGTGGTTACCTCAATATTTTTCTCCAGCGCCTTCGGAAGAATCAGGTTCAATGTCTCGGACAAAGCCGTTCTTAGATTAAATGTTTCCTCCACCAGCTCCGTTCTGCCCGATTCGATTTTTGAAAAGTCCAAAATATCATTGATGATGTTCAGAAGGGTTGTCCCGCTTTTCTTAATGATCTGTACATAGTCCCGCTGCTCCTCATCAAGCTCTGTTTCAAGTATCAAGTCCGTCATCCCGATCACACCATTCATCGGTGTGCGGATCTCATGGCTCATCATCGCCAGAAACTCGCTCTTGGCGTTATTTGTCTTCTCGGCTGCTTCCTTCTCGATGATGAGCCTCTTCTGCTCTGTCATATCCTTGGCAATAATGTAGAAACCCACATTCTTGTTATGAATGACAATCGGTGCAAGCGTAGCTAGCACTTCAACCGTGTGTCCGTTTTTGTGATGGATAACGTTTATAGCTTTCTCGACAGCAACATAATCCGCTAAAGGAGAAAGTATACGAGCAAGATGACGTTCACCGATCAAATTGGAAATCCGGGTTCCAATTAATTCGGGAATTTTAAAACCAGTCAGCTGCTCTGCCATCTGGTTCCCGTTAATGATCCTTCCCTCCAGATTGAAGGAAATGATCGCATCATGGTTATACTTCTTCAGCGAGGTATAGCGTTCAATGCTCTCCTGGAGCCTTTGCTCGGCAACCTTGCTGTTGGTAATATCAACAATTTGCGAAATGAAAAACAAAGGAGTTTGATCCTTTTCGTCACGAACCAGAGAAACATGCATCGATGCCCAGATGCCACGGCCGTCTCTATGTACGAATTGTTTTTCCACCGCAATGGTTGAGGACGTCTCATCCAAAGATTGAAACAGCTTATCTTTATTGTTAATGCAATCAGAATAAATATAATCGGTTGCCGGCTGTGCCATCAATTCTTCTTCCGTCAAGCCAAACATTTTGCAAGCCGCAGGATTTACGCTGATCCAATTTCCTTCTATCGTAACCAGGGCAATGCCAATTGGAGCACTTTTGTAGACATGTTCAAACAAAGCCTGATGGCCAAAAATGTTGATATCACTCATACTCTGCACCTCCTGATACCGATTATTATACATCAGCATCTTCGAAATGGGTCTTTTTCAGAGTATTTTTATATTGCTAATCATTAGCAGCGTCATCCATCGGTAAACCAAACAATAGACGTCATCCCTTGCATAGCGAAAATTCCCACCACATCACCAAGCGATTCGCTGCCGATCTCGAAAATACTCCCCGCTCGGTCCATCATCCTCCATCGTCGCCAGCCAAACAGCCGTATCAGCCCCTTCGGCAACGGTTAACGGAGCATCCTCACCGCCCATATCGGTCTGAACCCGGCCAGGGCAAACCGCGTTTACCTTTATGCCGGCACCGGCTACCTCTTGCGAGACGAGGCAGGTTAACGCATTCAGCATCGTTTTGGAGATACGGTAAGCCGAGGACGACCCTTTTAAACCGTAACCATCCTGCATGATTTCGAATGCGCCAAGACCGGAAGAGATGTTTACGATACGCCCATAATGATGCTTCTTCATCAGAGGGATCGCCGCCTGCATCATACGCAAAGCACCAAAAAAATTCGTCTCCAGCGTTTGCCGCACGACCGACTCCTCTACATCCAGCACTGAAACCCCTCGGTCCAAAATAACCCCGGCATTGTTCACCAGCACGTCAAGACGGCCGTAGTCTGACTGTATTCGCTCCATCATCCGTGCCACATCGTTGATTTCGTGGACATCCGCCACCTGCAGCTTTACATCGAGCCGGGCCGCAAGCAATTCCTGGACAGCTAACCTCCCCTTCCCTTCGTCCCGGGACGTAATGATCACCTGAAGTCCTTTGGCAGCAAGCTGCCTTGCAATCTCTTTTCCAATTCCGCGGTTGCCCCCCGTCACGACAGCAACTCGCTTCACAACCTGTCCGTCAACCTTGTTCATTACGCCGATCCCCCTTGTCCAAAACAGCTTCCCATGCCTTAATGTTCTTCTGCAAATGAATTTCCGCCTGCTTCAGCAGCTCGATCTGCAGCTGGATATCATCCAGCTTCCGCTTACCTACCTCAATCGCATTCGGGAGACATTCGATTCTGGGCTGCTCATCAAATGCACATTGGAAAAAACTCATAATCTCCTTCACCGTCAATCCCAGGCTAAAATACATCTGGATCAGCCGAACCCGCTCGATATCCGTCTCCCTATATTCACGGTAGCCATTATTCTGACGGTCCGGAGACAATAGTTCCTTCTCCTCGTAATAACGCAAGGAACGCAAACTTACGCCCGTTTTACGTGACAACTCACTAATATGCACACGCAGCAGCTCCTTTTTCATTCGGTTAACCGCATTGTAAACCATCACATGATGTGAAGGTCAATCCGGAATTCCACAAGCATCATGCAATCCACGATCTCAAGTAGTCCATGGCATAAACATAATCTTTTGCCCATTCGGAAAAAGCAAGCTGCGGATCCCAAGTAACTGCACCAATCGCTTTGGCACATCCCCAATCCAATATACGCTGATGGAGCATATGCACTCTAAATCGATCAACAAAGCCTTCCTTAATGGCAGAACCCTGCAAGTACATCTGTACAAAATGCCGAGCTGCTTCCTGTTCCTCGAAATCCCAATACATAATCACCATCTTGGGCAAATCCGCTGCTCCATCCCCAAAATATCCGGTCGTAAAATCAAAAATGCCGCTGATTCGCCACGCCTGACGAACCGTATCATACGCTACCAGCATATTCTCTGCCTTGAAATCCCCCATAACAAAAGTGGGGGAGCAATGCTTATCGAACTCATCCGCCGAGGCACGCAGCACCTTTTCAACCCATTCCGTATCGGCTCGGGTGATCTGGGAATATTGCTTGGCATCCTGTAACCAAAACCGAATCCGGTTGTAGAGCCACTCTTTATAAGATCCCTCAAACGGGCGGATCTTTAGTGTTTGCGGGTCGAGCTCGCCATACTGATTCACTGTCCAGCCGTGCATTTCATTTAAAATGTTGGCCGCTGAAGAGGCAATATCTATTCGATCCGCTGCGCCAAGACTTGCTCTACATTGTGGATCATTCATATGTACGCCATGAAGACGGGGCATGATCGCGTAGCTCCAGCCGAAAATATCGTCGGACGCATCCAGCAGATATGGGGCAGATAAAGGCAGTGATGTATATTCGTGCAAATAGTCCGTATAAAATTTCTCTTCAGCGAACTGCCCTGCATAAAGGGGATTTCCCTTCAATACATAGCTTCCTCTGCTCGAGTTAATGAACAACGTCTGATTTCCTACTCCCTTAGACGTTTTCTCAGCTGAAATGAGGTTCCCTAGATTGTGTCTGTCCAGCATGGTTTGAAGCTGCTCATTCGTTACATGACCGATGGGGTTAGTTGAGAAAAAGATCTCTGTTGTCAGTTAAAACGCCTCCTTAAAATTTCCACCGCCTTGCCAGGCATAAATTTATCCGCAAACAAATCTAATCCTATCATCAGATGATCCCAAACAGCATAAATCCGATGGTGTTAATGGCAAGATTGGCAAACATATGGACCATCCAGGATGCGTAAATATTGCCGCTGCGCTCATTCAACCAGTTAAACAGTAGGCCCGCGACAACCAGACCGGCGATTAATAAGAGGAATAGCCCTACCGAGAACCAGCTGGACATCATCGCAATATGATACACGGCAAAGGCCCCTGCACTGAATACATAAGCAAACCGTCGTCCGACCTGCTCCTTCAGCGTGAAAAAAGCAAACCCCCGGAAAAAGAACTCCTCCAGCAGTGAATTCGCAATCGATATGTAAAGGGCTACAAACACAAAATTGCCCGCGTTTACCCCCAAGTTTTCCTGTAAGGCTCCTGTTACGTTGGTGAAATCAAATAAAGGACTCAACAAAAAATATCCGCCGAGTATGATCGTGAATACGCCGAATCCCAGCAGCAAGGACATCAGGAGGCCTTTTCTCTCGAAGGTGAACAGCCTCCGAAACGGTACCCCGCCGGCGATCACGGCGTAACCAATTGGCAATGTAAGAAAAAGGATGATCTTGATGGCGGATTTAACAGCATAATCCGGACGGATCACCGCGTCTACCAAGCTCATGGCAAGACAGCTTAGTACGATGATGGTCAGAAGAGATATGATTTTCCTTCTTGATCTCATGAAAGTATCTCCTTCGGCAGCGTATTACGGTTGCTATATAAGAATTCGATACACGGCGTATAATGCCCTCTACCTCAATAGAAAACGCCTCTGTGTCATTAAACAACAGAGGCGTTTTCGCTCAATCAATCTATATTCGATTCTATGAGACATAACGGCCTAGCGCCGCTTGGTACACACTCTTAGGTCGAAGTCCAATCAGTTTGTCTGCCGGTTCTCCGTTATGAAACACGATCACCGTCGGCATGGACATAATACCGAATTGAGCGGCAAGCTCCGGGGATTCGTCACAATCCACCTGATAGACATCCAGGCGACCCGCTTCTTCCTGACTCAGCTCTTCCAGAATGGGTAGCAGCACCTTGCACGGCGGGCACCATGTGGCTCCAAATTCAACCAGAGTGACTCCATTCTGTTTAATCGCGTCTTGAAAGCTGGCTGCATCTATTCGTGGTAAACTCATTTGCATTCCTCCGCTTCTTCCGATTCTCGTTCCTCCAGAATCGATTGCATGCGTTCCTCCAGATTCATCTTGATATGGTTCAGCTGGTGGATTTGCGCATCGATCTCTGCAATTTTTTGACGAAAAATCGGAAACACTTCCGCGCAAAACGCCTCTTTATTTTTCAAGACGCAATGGAGGAAACCCGCGATCTGCTCGGTGGACAATCCCAGATTCAAATATAACTGGATGGTACGCACCTGTTCTTCTGCGAGAATCGAATACTCCCGGTACCCGTTCTCGTTGCGAACCGGCATAAGCAATCCTTGCTGTTCGTAGTATCGAAGCGAACGGATGCTGACGCCGGTACGGGCTGCAAGTTCTCCGATTTTCATGCTTTTTCGCCTCCTGGATGAACGATTCGATTTCATTGTAAACCCTGACACTAGTGTCAGGGTCAAGCGAATTCTGCGAATATTTTATAAATGATCGTATTAGAAACGACAATATCCCCATGGAATGTTATTCTCTTTTCTTGAATTTCCGTTTAGAGCTTGCAGATAATATGGGCCAACGGTTCGACGGCACATGCTGAAGCATCGTATGGAATACAGTCCCCCACTGCTCTTCGTTCAGCCTGCCGATGGGGAGCTCTCGATCCACCCCCAGCATTCGGACCAGCTTCGTAATCTGAGGAGGCGTGAACACGCCCGCCAGAGACGCGAATAACGGCAGCCTCGGGTCCCGCAATCCATAGGCTGCCAGCGCTCTAAACTTCGGTTGATGCTGCGTGGCAATGAGCGGCTTTTTCCTCCGGTTGATGGCTAGAATAGCGGAATCCACTTTGGGAGGCGGCGCAAAATGTTGAGGCGATACGGTCCGCACGAGCCGCATGTCATAATGCATCCTCCAGCTTAAGATACGCGGATCTTGAATAGGAACTGCCGTAAAACGTTTGGCTGCCCCCTTCTCCACAAGCAGCACGGCTCGCTGCAGCGGCACGCCGGGATAATCCAGCAGCTTCGCCATGATCGCTGTGGTGATCGAATACGGAATATTCGCCACGACGGCAAACGGACTTTTCGGAAGAGGAACCTCCAGGAAATCAGACGGCTTAACGCGAATGTTGCTGCCATCTTTTATCTTGCTGAACAGTTTATCAATAAACGCCGGATCTGTCTCGATCGCGAGCACTTGTGCCGCCTTCTCTGCCAGCGGAAAGGTTAATGCCCCTGTCCCCGCTCCGATATCGAGAACCGTATCGGTGGATTGGATCTGGGCCAAATCGATCATATCATGAATCAGCCGTTTGCTGATTAATAAATGCTGAGCGGAAAAGTTAGACGGTTTCTTCAGCTTTTTCCGACTATTTTTATTATGTTTAAACACAAAAAAGCACCTCATTCATTCGTATAGTAATGAAAAAGGCACAGCACAAATAATCCTTCGCATTTTTACATGAAAATGGACGGATTTAGATGTTCTGTACCTTCATTAACGAATACGTATGAATGCGATGCAACACATGTAAGGACAATCCTCCCTTAGATGAAGCGGATCAAATAACAACCACAGTATAGCATAGGCATCCCGTTGCCTCACGGGTACATTCTTTTAAAAAGATTTTTTACCGCCGATCCACTCGAAGGCTATGATATCTTGAGAAGGATAGGAATAACCGATTTCGTATCCTACGCATACCACAGATGTGGCATACCAGAAGGAGCAAACCTTATGCAAATTTATTTTACTAATGAAACTGCAGAATCAAACAGCGCCGACATAAATTACGTAAGGAACCAAATGATTAAGTATAATCTCAAGCACTTCCCAGACGACTTAAAGGGCCGTTATGAGGAAGTAAACCTATTGTTGAGGAATGCGGACGATCAGATTTTGGGAGGAATTGTGGGGGAAATATGCTGGAACTGGCTGGAGATCCACTACTTGTTCGTGGATGAACCTTTCCGTAAATCGGGGTACGGCACCAAGCTGTTAAACGAGGCGGAAAAAATAGCGAAAGAGAAACAATGCGAGTTCGTTAAATTGGATACATTGAGCTTCCAAGCCTTGGATTTTTACATCAAGCAGGGGTATGAGGTATATGGCCAGATCGAGAATGCCGGACGGCATACGCATTACTATATGAAAAAGGATATTTAAAAGAAGGCAGCAAAACACCGCCTTCTTTAGGTCTTCCATCAAATCCGCCGATTAAAAACATGGTTTAACATCTCACATACTTGCGTTTAAAACCTAGTTTCCCTCTCTCGACTTCTTTCCTAATATTTTCGGAAGCGTTCAGGAACTTGCTCTTATTGTCCCGCCTCATTTCTACCGGTCCTACGGCCTTTGCGGTCTCAACCGCCTTATCATGAAGCGGCAGATAGGATATGGCTGCGGTGTACATGAAATTATTCATTGCAGATTTCGTTCGGTCCGGAGACTCGTGAATAGTCTTTTCCACCAGTTCGAGCATGGCTGAGATTTCACTCTCCGGGAACTCACGATCTGGTCTGCTGCCGAGCAGCCAGCAGTAACAGCTCCACCCCGCCGACATTCTGAGCTCTTCGCCGCTTGCGATCCATTGATCGGCAACGTCTTGCGCAATATCTGCCTCTGCCAACGTTACGGCAACCACATAATCGGACAGCATATAAAAATAGGCCGCATCCATCCAGCGATTATAATCCGCTGCCGTCATCGCTTTAGGGTCTGCAATGATGCCGGCAAAGTACATGGCGTCGTAGTTCCCGGTGGCATAAAGCTGCTCAGCCAGTTGCTGATTGATTTTAATTTTCTTGGCCATCGGCTTCATGGCGCCTGTCGCCACGCCAAAGAGCGGTTCACGCGCCCCATTGGACAGATACATTTTCTTGAGCCGTTCCTTGCCTAGTGCTTCAAGCTCCGCCATAACGGATTCTGCATTCATGGTTCGACACTTCCTTCATTGGCTTAGTATGCAGCCGCCGAGTAAGCGGCAGGCCGCAGTTCACATGACTTGAGTGTACAATAATAATGACGGCCAAGCCTAGTCTCACTTGATGGAAAGTTCGGATTCTGTTCAAGTTTTACGCAAAAAACCGGCGATCGCTTCCCGATGGAGTATCGGGAAGTAATCGCCGGCAGCAGAAGTTACATAGCCTCCGGTTGCTCCGACTGGACTTTCGGTGTCACCACCGACACGAGCAGTTCGTTTGCTGATGAGATCGGCACGACCCCGTCTGGCAGTTTAAGATCCCCGACGTGTAAGGAATTCCCGATATCCAGTTCGCTGATATCAACTGGAATGATGGCAGGAATACGGTCAGGGAAAGACTCAATCTCGATGAACGTGCTTTGAATTTGGACGACGCCTCCAAGTTTGGCTCCCTTGGCGGTGCCGATGTAATCAAGATTTACTCTCGTCCGAACAACTTCATTTATATTGATGCGTAAAAAGTCGACATGAATGTATTCACGAGTAATTGGATCACGCTGAACGGACTCCAGCAGAACCGGAAGCGGCTCCCGATCGTCAAAACGAAGCTCAAGGATTCCTCCTTTGCCGTTCCTTGCCCATTTGCCGAATTCTTTGGCGGACAGTTGAATCATCATATTGTTTTCCCCTGTGCCAAATACAACCGCTGGAATTCGTCCCGAAAGACGAAGCTGCTTAAGTCCAGTTTTGTTCATCGCGGCGCGCATTTCTGCTCGTAAATTTACTCTCATCTCAACAACACTCCTCAGATTATCGTTATTTGGGTGCACTCTCCATCGATCGTCCATAATGAACTACGGATTTCTCCCCCCGTAGCGGGGAAATCAGGAGCACCATTGCATCACCTCCAGATAGACATTAAATGTAAAACGGCTGTAAATATGCGAGAAGGCACCTCGTCCCAAGGGAACGAAATGCCTAATTACTTGCTACCATATCATAGAAAAAGAGTGTTGTCGACCGAAGCGGACTGGAATTGGTCAATATTCACTACAAACGGTCTTGTTCCATAATCTTGTAATGTGATGTCTCAAGTGTCCTGCTATAACAATGAAAAAAGAGGGGCTCTTTAGCCCCTCTTTGCATATCTCCGTTTTAATTGTCTTTCCTGATCAACAGCGTTACCGCCTCCACATGGCTTGTCTGCGGGAACATGTCGACCGGCTGCACCCAATCGAGCTCATAACCGCCGTCAAGCAGCACCTTGCAATCTTTCGCCAAGGTCGAGGGATTGCAGGATACGTATACAAACCGCTTCGGCTTGGTGCGGAGCACAGTCTCCAGGAAGCGCGAGTCCAGGCCGGTACGCGGCGGGTCGGCAATGATGACGTCCGGCTTCATACCCTCCTTGACCCAGCGCGGCAGCAGTTCCTCTGCCTGGCCGACGTGAAAGCTCGCATTAGCCCGCCCGTTTCGCTGCGCATTGGCCTTGGCATCCTCGACGGCTTCGGGGATCGTCTCGATCCCGCGCACCTCCTGGGCATAAGGCGCAAGCCACAGGCCGATCGTGCCCGTTCCGCAGTAGGCGTCGATGACGGTTTCCTTCCCCGTCAATCCGGCTGCCCCCCGGACCGACTCATACAGCTTGACCGTCTGCTGTGGATTCAGCTGGAAGAACGCTCTGGGCGACAGCGAGAAATGCAGGTCACTCAGCGATTCCTGCATGCTCTCGGCTCCCCACAGCGAGATTGTTCGGTCTCCGAAGATGAGTGAGGTTTTCTTCGGATTAATATTGAGTGAAATCCCGCTCACCTCCGGAATGGTAAGGCGCAGCATGCGAACGAGATCGTCCTGCCTTGGCAGCTTGCTTCCGGCCGTCACCAGCGTCACCTGAAGCTCCCCGGATTGGAAGCCGTGACGAACCACAATCGTCCGAACGCCGTCCTTGTTTCCATTCTCCTTGTGCAGCGGAATCCTCAACTCTTCGAGGACGGATTTGACCTTCTCCACCGCTTCATTCACCTTCGGATGCTGAATCGGGCAGCCGCTAATGTCCACAATCGTATGGCTGTCCGCTTCATAGAGCCCTGCGATCACTTCGTGGCCCTTCCGTTTCAGCTGCAGCTGCGCTTTGTTCCGGTAATTCCATGGGTGCTCCATGCCGAGGATCGGCTTAAACTTCACATCGTCCCGTCCTGCATACCGGCTGAACGCCTCACGCACAATATCCGTCTTAGCCTGCAGCTGTCCCTCATAGGAGATATGCTGAATTTGGCAGCCGCCGCAGATGCCGAATACCGGACAAGGAGGTTCAATCCGGTAAGGCGAACGCTTCTCTACTTCTACCAGCTGTGCCTTGATAAATTTAGGCTGGACCTCTTTCACCTCGGCTTTGACAACTTCGTTCGTGATCGCTCCGTCAATAAACACCGCCTTGCGACGGTAATAGCCGACTCCTTCGCCGTTAATGCCAAGCCGTTTGATCGTAACGACAATAATGTCGCCTGCTTGCAGCTCATCTGCGTGCTCACGTCCGGATGAAGGCCGTGGCCCTCGTACTCCTTGCTTATATTTATCGGACGGTTTCGCCTTCGAATACGATGAAGCCGATAACGAATCCTTGTTCTTCCTATGTTCGCGCTTAAAAGCCGGCTTGGCCCCTGTTTGGTTCGCAGCCGCCTTATCACCCGGCTTCTTTCCGTATGCCGTTGATTTGTTATTTTTGGTTCCTTGTCCGGAACGTTGTTGTTCGCTCATGCCTTGAATGCTCCATCCTTAATGGTATCGTGTCCAATATACCATGCCGAACCTGCGAATGCTAACGGGCTGTACTCTTTTTCCTGATTTCATGGCTATTCTTCAGCTTCCTGGGCGTCAATATATTCACTACGTAAACTGCAAAAAAATATTTTTGCAATTCGGAAACCAGAGGCAATCTTCCAGCGTATAATTCCATTATCATACATTCTCTTTTGGAGGTATCTTTTATGTCGTTTTTTAACAAAATGCTAGCCAGTGTAGGAATTGGAGCAGCCCAGATCGATACGCATCTCGAAAAATCCTCCTATTATCCAGGTGAAGAAGTACGCGGCGTCATTCACATTAAAGGAGGAAACGTAGAGCAGACGGTCGACCGTATTTACTTGAAAGTGATGACGGAATACACCAGGGAAAGCGACGACAAGAAGTACATAGAATCCTATACCCTTGCCAAAATCAATGTCTCCAGCCGCCTCACGTTAAAGCCTGGCGATCAACAGGAAATACCATTCTCTTTTGCCCTGCCGCTGGAAACGCCGCTCACCATTTCGCGGCAGCCGGTATGGATCCATACCGGCCTTGATATCGATAATGCCATCGATCCGAAGGACCGTGATTTTATCGACGTTGAACCGGACGAAGGCGCATCCGTTGTTTTTGACGCCGTGGAAGAACTTGGCTTCAGCTTCAAAATGGCCACTTGTGAATATCACCCGAGATTAGGCCAGGGCGTTCCTTTTGTGCAAGAAATTGAATTTTACCCTGGCTCCTCTTATGCCGGCCATATCAAAGAGCTTGAATTGATTCTGTATCCGGAGCAGGAAGGGATTTCCGTCCTGGTCGAAGTCGACCGCAGAGGCAGAGGGGTATCAGGCTGGCTCCAGCGATCCCTTGATATGGATGAACAGCACTCCTGGGTTACCCTGGATCAACAGGATCTGGAGCAAGGACCATCTCATGTGGCTCAAATTCTTGACGGTGTTATCCGCAGATCGATCTAATGAAAAAAATGGCCCGCAAGGCTGGTCACTTGATCCCAAGTGACTCTCCTGCGGGTCATTATTTTTAATAAAGCTTGTTATTAAATAAAATAATGCGGATACTTCTCGCGTAAAATATCCTGCTCCACAACGACAAGACGCAGATGGCGCTCCATTACGTTCATGGCCTGCTCCGCTTGTTTATTAACGATCAGTTGATACATTTCCTTATGCTGCGAGATAATATTCTCCCAGTTGGAGTCCTTCGACAGGCGAAGCAGCCGCAAGCGGTTGAAATGAATGTTCAGTTGCTGCAGCATCTTCCAGGTCCGTTCTTTGCCCGTACCCTCAAACAGAATTTGATGGAACTCCTCGTCCAGCTCAAACAGCTTATAGAAATTATGGTTTCCCGCGCATATGTCCTGAAGCGCAATATTGGTTTCCAGACGGAAACGGAACTCTTCGGGGAAAAATTCGCAGGCGAGCGCCACGATTTCCTTCTCGATCTTCTCCCTAATAAACCGGCCTTCCTCAACATGCTTGAGATTAATACGGGATACGATTGTCCCGCTTTGCGGAATAATGTCGAGCAGTTCCTCCTCGGCAAGCTTCATGAACGCTTCCCGGACCGGCGTTCGGCTGACGTTCAATTCATCCGCAATTTCCTTTTCCGAGATTTTCGTACCCGGCTCCAGCTCCAGATGGAATATCCGGTCTTTCAGCAGCTGATAGGAATACTCCCTGGTAGAGCCTTTAATCTTTTGCTCTGTTGACATATGTCGTTACCTCTTTCTCTTATGCTCAAGTGTTCTTTTTGCTTACGTTATAGGATCTGGCTGATCGCATCGCTTTCTATGCGGATGGCTCTTCCGATACCGTTGAAGTTATTTCTCCCTCTATATTACCTGAATCAAGGGCACGGGCGGTATATAATGAACGGGAATCTGCGGAAAAAGCTCGCGGAGCAGCTTGGCCGCGCAGGCCATACCGGGCTCCTCGCTGGCGGCATGACCAAGCAGAAGCATGGACGGGTTCCGGCCTTGCGCCACTGCATCGCCGATATATTCGGGTGTCTCCCATTCCGGGCCTTCGCCGGCGATAAGCAGATCCAGCCGCTCATTCACGCAGAGAGGAATGGCATGCGCGCCGCCGCCACGGTAGCCGACGGTTATGCCGATTCTGGAGCATATTCCGCTTCGATTCCCCACATAACGAAGATACGAAAGATTCAGTTTTCTTTTTATATCTTCTGCAATCTCCTGAACTGTCAGTTCTCCGGGCAGTGTGACTAGGGCAGCTGTAGGAAGGTACGTATCGATATAGGGCTCCCAGTCCAGTGCCTGAACCAATCCCTGTGTGATCATATCGGGAACATACCTGTGAGGCGCATCATGAAACCGGTAAATCGCCAGATTGCCGGATTGGATCAGATCTATTTTATCCTGGTGGACAGAACTCGCCTGCATCCCATCCACTCCATCCTCATGGTGGCTGTAAAAGATCCCCTCATGGGTGATCACAAGGTTAGCTCCCGCCTGTACGGCTCTCTGCAAAACCGAAAACGAGGCGGCGAACGTGACGGCGATGCCGTGAACGATGGCATCCGCGCTTCCGGCTACAACCCCGTCCACCGTGGATTCAAGGCGTCCCGCTGGTTCGGTTAATCGGTTGATTACGTCTTGAACGGTCACACTCAATTTAGAACAACCTCCTTGTCGTCAACAGTGCAGGATGGAACATCGCGACCGTCCGAACTTCCAAACAGGCTGCCTTTCCCTAAAGAAACGGCAGCCTGTCGATCCGTTGGTTATTGTTGCTCTTTATATTTTTTATAAGTCTTATTCGCAATCTCCAGGTATTGTCCTACGCCCTGGCTATCCAGCTCCTTCACGAACTTGTCGTACTCGGCAAGATCGCGATCGCCCAGAATGAACTTCAGCGTGTTCTGATCCGTGTAGTCCTTCAGCGGCGTGCTCAAAAGCGTCACTCGCTCGCGTTCTTCAACCGAGTACGGAATCGGCGGCTCCGGCTTCACGACAGTTTTTGTTTCGCTCATGCTCTTCTGGAACTGCTGCTCTTCCTCGCTGAACATGGATTGAAGCAGCTCGGTCGTGCCGCCGTACGCAAACACGCCGCCCGAGAAGCCATGCTCGATCCGCAGATCCTTCGTGCCCTTCGGATTCAATCCGTTGTAATTAATGTCGTCCATCAGCTTGCGTACGCCGCCTTCCTTGGTATACGTTACGCCTTCGACGCCCCACTTCGTAAATTCCTGTCCCTCGTCGCTGTAATAGAGCCAGTCGATAAACTGCAGGATGGCTTTAAAATGCTCGCTCTCTTTCACTTTGGAAGTGATCATCACCCCGTTCTCGAGGCGACTGCCGGACATCAGCTGGCCTGCCGGGCCGCCGGGAACCGTGATTTTGCTGATCGCATACTTGCCTTCGCCCAGCGTTTTGTCCATATCATTGCGATGCTGGACCACGGTCTGGGAGTTGCCGTTAATGATGAAGGATTTGCCAGTCACGAACTTTTGCACGGCCTGATCGTCATCCTGGGTAAAGCTCTCTTTGTCCAGCAATCCTTCATCCACCAGCTTATGGAAGTAGGCCAACATGTCCTTATATTCATCCGTTGCCGCCGTGTACACAAATTCATCCGTATCTTCCTTATACGTAAGTCCGCTGCCGTAGCCCCATCCGCCTTTGGTGCCGAAGCCCGTAGCCGCGATGTTCAGCGTACTGTTGAATTTGAAGCGGTCGGAGAACGGCGTAACGTCCGGGTACTCCTGCTTCAACTGCTTCATGGCCGTATAAAGCTCATCCCAGGTGGTCGGAATTGCGATGTTATGCTTTTCGAAAATATCCGTCCGCACGATCAGCGTATAGTCCGGCCACACCGCTTCATGGAGGCCCGGGAGCACATAATATTTTTTGTCCTCCTGGCGAAGCCCTTCCAGTTCGCTTTCCATGTCCCATTTCTCGATCTTGTCCTTGAAGTTCGGCATCAGATCAATATAATCGCTGATCGGAAGAATCGCACCGGAAGCTACGAACGCGGATTCCTCCCCGGGGTAAGTCTTCGGAATGACCAGCGGCGCATCGCCGGAGCTGATCAGCAGACTGCGCTTTTGGCTGTAATCGCTCATCGGCACGATCGTCGGCTTCAAGGTCACGTTAGTCATTTCTTTTATTTTAGCAAAAAGCATCCAGTCCTGCTTGTAAGGATACGCCGGCTGGTCGCTGTAGAGGATGGACAGATCGAATGGCTCCGTTGCCTTGAACGTATCGCCTACGGCGTAGGTTTCCATCGCGCCCTTATCCTGGATTTCGGCCTCTTTGCCGCCTGTCTTGTCGGTACACGCCGCCAAGATCGCAACGATTAACGATAGCAATAAAGCTTTGCTGGCAAACGATCGATGACTCTTTTTCACTTTCTCATTCCCCCCATGATATCAATAAAATGTCCTTTCGGATGGTCCTATTGCTTTACGGAGCCCAGCATGATGCCGGTTACGAAATAACGTTGCACGAACGGATAAATCGTCAATATCGGCAAAATGGTCAGCACCATGGTCACCGATTTGATATTGGCGGATATCTGCGTCAGGTTATCGGCCGAGCTGGCACCGGCGGAGGTCACGCCCGTTGCGCCCGCTATCATGTTGCGCAAATAGATCGTAACCGGGAAGAGCTCCTTCTGATCCAGGTACAGGAAGGCCGGAAACCAGGAGTTCCAGTGCCCGACGGCATAGAAGAGAACCATGGTCGCGATGACCGCTTTGCTTAAAGGAAGCACGATTCGGAACAGCATGCCATACGTGTTCAAGCCGTCAATGGCCGCGGCTTCCTCCAGCTCTTCCGGCATATTTTCAAAAAAGGATTTCATGATAAGCATGTTATATATGCTGATGGCTCCCGGGATTACGATGGCCCAGATCGAGTTGCTGAAGCCCAGGCTGTTAATGAGCACATAGTTCGGGATCAGCCCCCCGTTGAAGAACATCGTGAACACAGCAAACATCGTCAGGAACTTGCGTCCTACCAGCCTTTTCTTGGACAGGGCGTAAGCAAAAATCGTCGTTAAGAACATGGATATCGCGGTGCCGACCACGCTGTACACGACGGTGTTTTTGTAATTCGTCCAGAACATGGCGTCTTTGGTGACGGTTTTGTAGGTATCGAGATTGAAGCCCCTCGGAATCAGGTTCACCTTCCCTGAATTGATGTACGCCTCGCCGCTGAAGGATTGAGCGACCACGTTCAGGAAGGGATACAGCGTGATGAAGACAACGAACAGCAGAATGATGGCATTGCACACTTTGAACACCTTATAGGATCTTGACTCCTTCATAACCGCTCCCTCCTTACCATAAGCTTCGATCCGTCAGTCTTCGCGAGATCGCATTCACGGAGAATACCAATATAAGTCCGATTATGGATTCGAACAGTCCAATGGCCGTGGCATAACTGAAGTTGTTCGATACGAGACCAACCCGATACAGGTACGTCGATATCACGTCGGCCGTCTCATATATAACCGGATTGTACAGCAGCAATATTTTCTCGAACCCTACCGCCAGGAATGCCCCCATGTTCAGAATCAGCAGCGTCACAATCGTTGGCAGGATGCCCGGAATCGTGACAAACAGCGTTTGCTTCCAGCGGTTGGCCCCGTCGATCCTTGCCGCCTCGTACAGCGATTCATCAATCGTCGTTAATGCGGCCAGATACAGGATCGCGCCCCAGCCCATGCCCTGCCAGATTTCCGACGAGATATAGATCGCCCGGAACCACTCGGCCCGCTGCATGAAATTGATTCGTTCCCCGTTAAAGAACTCCACGAGCGAGTTAACGGAGCCGTTGACCGACGTCAATTGCAGGATCATCCCGGCAACGATGACGATGGACAGAAAGTGCGGGAGATAAGAAGCCGTCTGGACGAATTTCTTGAATCGCCTGCTCTTCACCTCATTCAGCAGCAGCGCAAAGATKATGGGCACCGGAAACGTAAAGAGCAGGGATAACGCACCGAGCAGCAGGGTGTTCTTGAATACGTTCCAGAACGCCGGGTCATGGATAAACATGTTGAAATAGTGCAGTCCTACCCATTTCTCCCCATAGATGCTTCCTCCGGGCATAAATCGCCTGAAAGCGATCACGTTGCCAATCATCGGTCCATATTTAAAAATGAGCAGGTACATGACCGGCAAAATCAATAGGGAATACAGCTGCCAATCCTTCCGGACCAGTGCAGCGACGGTTTTAAGTTTGGATGGCTTCTTGGCCGCTTTCACGGCTGGCAAGGAATGATGCGCAACTTTTGGCTCCATCGACGTTATTCACTCCAATCCGTATGGCCTCTTCTCATACCTCTTTCGTCATGGAATATGGCCGTGTTTCATGATCCAGCTCCATTCAATACTCACGAAGAAATCGCTTTCAATTATTGTGGCTATAAACAGGTTGCAGCGTTACGGCAGGTAATATCCGCCCTTCTATTGATCCCCCCTTCAATATTAAGCGCTTACAATGTTGGTTTAACAAATAAACTCTCGTATCTTGAACGTTAGACCGACAAAGTGACCCAGCTTCCTCTCCCACCTATGTTGAGAGTCGTATTTCACCATACTAGTATAACTAGTATGGTAGTTGGTTTCATTTTAATGGACGTTTTCTCCAATTTCAATACATTTTTTTCTCATGAATAATATTTCGGTCCGAAGCCTCAAAAAAGCCGTAAGCGTATTTAGGCTATGGCCTGATTCGCTTACGGCTTTCGGATTCCATTCCTGCTGAGGTGTTGATCAAGTAAAGGGGCATAAGTCATCACTTATGCCCCTTGAGATTCCTCCTGCCACCTATATATCTATATTTACTTCAGCTCCGTCACGTTGCCGTCAATGCTGATGCTTTTGATGTCCACATCCCCCAGAAAGACAAGGTTATTCTTGCTATCCAGATTATACAGCCACTGAAATCCGTTCTTCGTGGTGCTTGTCGAGCTGGCATGAAGCTTCAGTTCCGATCCGTCCGCGGCGATGACCTTAACCTCCGGCGTATATTCCGGCAGTTCATCCAGCTCACCGTCGGTACGCTTGCCTTCGATGGCCACACCGATGGATGAAACACTAATGGTGCGGAGAGACAGTGCTTCCTTACCCTCATCAATCGCCAGATTCAGACTCTGTTCTCTTTGCTTGCCGGGAGAAATGGTGAATTGAACATCCCAAGGGCCTTCAACGGCTTGGGTGTTGTCCGCTGACGTGATTCGATCGGCTGTGATCCGTGCCTTCACCCCCTCGAGGTCATTCACCGCATCCATCTCAAATACGCCGACAAGCTTTTTGTTATCGTCAAGAAGCTGCTGTCCTACCATATAATTCACATCATGTTCCATATTCAGTTCAAGTCGGGGTATCGAAACACCCGCAGGGAATGGCGTACCATCCTCTTTCGAAAAGCTGACCACCAAATAACCGCTGTTGCCGACGTATATGCCTTCTTCAACATTCATGGTTACCCCGGACGCTGTATCCGTCCCTTGTATAGGTGACCGTTCGTCTTCCGCAATGGACGCGGATTGACCGAAGAACTGCTTCAAGCTATCCATGTATTGGCTCGCAAAAGCGGTCGTGCTAAGTATCATAATCATCGCGGCAGCGATAACGATACTGGCTTTATATTTTTTCACTTTCCTGTTTTTAAACATCATCGTTTCCTCCTCTTGAATACGGTTCATCGCTCGATTCTTGATGCGTTCCATACTGATTTGCTTTGTCAACTCGCGTTCCTCTTCCTCCGTAAGGAGGAGATTCTCCAGCTCCTGATTGTCGATATTGGCCATGATATCTACAATTCGCCGCTTCACTTGCATCCATCCCCTTTCGCTATCGATTCGAAGCTTCACTCCTATAGACACGGTCCTTATAGAAATCCTACAGATTATCGGTTTCATAATGAATGCGCAGTTTGTCCTTTGCCCGGCGGATCCGGGCGGTGACGGCTTTCTCCTGCATATTCAGCCTGCTTGCAATATCTCGGACTTTCTCCAAATAGAAGTACCTGCGGATGAAGATTTCGCGATCCGGTTCCCCCATATCCTGGACCATGCCGCTAATCGCTTCCTTCTCCTGCCGCAGAATAGCCAATGCCTCTGCAGAAGGACAAGAAACCGCATCATCTTCCAATTCGGATTCAATGACCCGCTGTCTTTTTCGTAAAACATTCAAGGTATGATTACGCGCTGCTATGGCCAGATAAGGCTTGAAGCTATCTCCGCGCAGCATGATTTTGGGCCCGTCTGTCCACAGCTTGACCAGCACGTCTCCGGTGATTTCCTCCACATCGTAGGAATTAAACCGTCCACCGGCCACTTTAGCGACCACCGCGGCTATGTAGCGTGAATAGCGGTCAACCAATGTTTCAAAACATTGCGGATCTTTCTGCGCAAGCCCGTCCAACAATGTCCCATCCTCCATGGATCCTCCCCCCTTTATAACCATCTCTTTTGGTTGAACCAAGCCATAGATCCGGTGCTACTATATAAGACACCTTTAATTCCGGAAACCCTACATATCTTTCAAAAAAATGATCCTTTCGCCAGGCAAACTTACTGGAACAGTTTTGTGTAACGGCAAAAAAGCCGACCCCATCTGAACTGCACCCCAATTGTTAGACACATCTAACAGTTGGAGGTGCAGTTGTTTTATGACTAAATTTACTAAGGATAGCAAATTGGCATTAATTCAAGGGTATGACTCTGATCTTTCTATCTCAGACCGAATACGCAAATCAAATGGGCGT
>NZ_JBNDYG010000011.1:0-176432 GCF_049893405.1 Paenibacillus sp. Dod16 | reverse complement strand
ATTTTAAGGAAGAACTGAAAAAATATATTGAATACTACAATACCAAACGGTTAAAGGCAAAATTAAAAATGAGTCCGGTACAGTACCGAACTCATTTTGAGAAAGCTGCCTAATGAAATAACCGTGTCTAACTTTTGGGGGTCACTTCAGAAGGTTCCGGCTTGTTATTCGTGCTTTGGAAAGCCAATCTTGTCCAATCCATCACACACGGCCGACAGCCATCCAACTTATTAGAATAAAACAATACCTGCAGCACCGGCCATGAGGAGAATCAACAGGGGGTGGAGTTTGTATTTCAGCAAGAGAAATAAACAGGCTCCGCAAATTAGCAGCGTAGGAATCAGGCCCTGTAGGAGCCCTTCCCCCTCATCGGGATACCCAAAGTGAATAGCTGCATATACAATGAGTCCTGTCGTTACGGGACGCAGACCGTATAGAGAAGATTGGACCCATGGATTGCTCCGCATGCGGTAGAAGAGGGCGGAGAGCAGCACGATGACGACCAGCGACGGCAGGATGATGCCCGCGGTGGAGACGGCGGCTCCGATATAGCCGGCGGACTGATAGCCAATCAGCGTAGCGGCATTGGTGGCGATCGAACCGGGCGCCATGCCGGCCAGCGCCACGGTTTGCTGGAATTCCGCAGCAGTCAGCAGCCCTTTTTCCGTTACCTCCTTCTGAATGACCGGGATTACCGCATAACCGCCGCCAAAGGACACAAGGCCTACACTTATGAACATTATGAACAAGTCCCAATACATTTCCTATCGCCCCGATTCGTCTCTCTCAAATGTAATATTCCAATTCCGGGCGGCTGTTGGGCGCAGCCTTCTTCTCCGTATTCGCTTGAAAGCCCAGCCGTTTTTTGATCGGAATGACGGCCATTCCGCATAGTAAGCTTAGAGCAATGAGATAGAGAGGGTGCACGCCTGTAAACAGCATCACCGATACGGTGGCAAGCGCGGTTATCGTTGTTGTCGCATCGAAGACGGCATGTTTGGCCATCCGGTAAGCAGCGACGGCGATTAACGCAATAACGGCGCCATGCATCCCCTTTAAAGCGGCTTCAACCTTGGGTTGATCCCGAAAAAAAACGGCGCCTACGCTGATCAGAATCACGATCAAAAACGTGGGGCATGTCACGCCAAGCATAGCCGAAACAGCCCCGGCAATACCGGCTTGCCGGTGGCCGATCATCGCGGCCGCATTCACGCCGACGCCGCCGGGAGCGGAACCGGCAAGCGAGATAAGCTCACCGATTTCCTCCTCGTTTACCCACTTTTTCTTGCTCACCACTTCGCGCTCAATAATAGGCAGCATTGCATACCCGCCTCCGAAGGTGGAGGGGCCGATGCAGCAGAAGGTCCAAAATAGCCGGGCTAGCAGCGTCAATTTTTTTTTCAGACTGCTAAAATATGCGGTTGTTCTTTTCATCAGGCGTGATGAATTCTCGGCATCGGCATCGGCTCCTTGCCAAGCTCGGCCCAGATGTATTTGAGCAGAAGCTCCGCCTTTAGCTGCTCGTACCCCGGTTCATCCCATAAATTGCGCAGCTCGCCGGGATCCGCTTCTAGGTCAAAGAGCTCGCCGTAGGTTTGATTGTAATAAACGGTGATCTTATAGCGCTGCTCGATGTACGTTTTTTGATGAATCGTCGAAGGCTCGTGCCGGAATTCGCAGAGAGCATGCTGCCGCGCTGTGTCCGCGTTACCGAGCCACACATCCTTTTGGTCGATGCCCGTCATCGCTGGCGGTATCGGTATATTGCAGAAGGATAAGAAGGTAGGGGCCAGGTCGACCAGGGACTGCATCGCCTCTGTTCTTTTTCCGGCAGGCACCCGTCCTGGATACCGTGCAATGAATGGAAGCTTGATTAAATCCTCGTAATGGAACCCGCCCTTGGCTTGAAGGCCGTGCTGGCCGAAGAAATGTCCGTGATCGGTGGTGAAAACAACGAGCGTATCCTCGGATAGCCCCAGTTCATCCAGTTTATCGAGAATGCTGCCGATATATTTATCCATCATGCTGATCATGCCATAATACACGGCGACCAGCTTCTTCTTGTCATACTCCGTTAATCTGGATTTCGAGCCGTATTCGTAATAATGATGGGAGCGGTAGCCGTGAATGCCGAACCCGGTTTCAGCGAGATGCGAAAAATCCGGATTTTCTTCCTGCGTCAAGCGGAAATGCGGCGGATTGCGGTCATGCTCACCAGGCGTTAAGGATGGGATCGTGAGTTTTTCCGGATCATACATCGAATCCCATGGTTCCGGCACCAGGTATTCCGGGTGCGGGTCGAAGAAGCTCGCCCACATAAAGAAGGGGTCATCCGCCTTTTTATATTGCTCCAACAGAGAGGTGGTTCGCTCGGCGATCCAGGTATTGTAGTGGTATTGTTCCGGTATGGGCCATGTGTACGTTTGGGTAGGGTCCATAGTTCCCGTAGGGGGCAGGAAGTACTCCCGCCAATTGGCACATCCTTGCTCCTCCAGCCATAGGGCATAATGTTGTCCGACATGGGCCTCATTCGTATGGTTTCGGGCCAGCTCGACGTGATCGAATCCATAAAAAGGTCCGTTAAAATTCCGCCAATGCTCCAAATCCTGAAGAATCGGGTAGGCCTCTACGGATGGGTAATCTTCCGTGGATTTTAACGGCTGGAAGTGCGCTTTTCCCACCAGTGCGGTTCGATAGCCTGCGTCTTGGAAGCTCTCTCCCACGGTATGGCGGTCTTCCAGCAGCTTTGTCCCCAGGGTCCATGCTCCATGCTGACTCGGATACTGCCCCGTAATGATGGATGCCCGGCTTGGCGTGCAGGTGGGATTGGGGCAATACGCCCGATCGAACGTCGTTCCTTGACATGCAAGGCGGTCCAGGTTGGGCGTTGAGATTTCAGGCTGAAATGCTCCGATTGTATTCCAATGCTGCTGATCGCTTGTGATTAGCAAAATGTTAGGTCTTCTCGACAAGTGTAATCGCCTCCTAGTATGATGATATTGAAAATATCAGGTTATAAAAATAGCGGGGTGTTATATTTTTGTTGTCATTTTGTTATTCTTGATGGAAAAAATGAAGAAAAGAGGAGGGAGCCTTTTATGCAGGAATACGAATATGAGTATGCGGAGTTCATCTATTACACGCCTGGATATCTGGATAAAGAGGAACAGATCTGGCCTGTTCGGGCGGGACGAAGCATAGCCAAGCCCAATTACAGGGTCGGACCGAAACGAATCGAGTGTTACAGCCTGCATTTTGTACATGAAGGCATGGTACGGCTGGAGTTCGATGACAAACGAGTGGACCTGCAGAAGAATGATCTGTTCTGCCTGTTTCCGGGCCGGACCTATTATTATCACATGCTGCCTGCGGATACCTCGCTTCAGATGAGCTGGTTGGCAGTGGACGGGAACAGGGTCAAGCCATTGCTGGAGCTGGCTGGCTTATGTCCGGACAACCCGTTCGGCAAACAAATGATATCCTCTAAGGTCAAGGAATCCTCCGAACGCGTGATTGATGTCCTGGCCGGAGCCGAACGCTGGAAACCGGCGGTATCGCTGGAACTGCACGGCTTGATTTATGGACTGCTCGCCGGCATGGTCCCGGATATGGCCTCCGCGCAGCCGACGGAACTTGCGGGATGGATTCACGAGTGTTTGGATTATATGGAGCTGCATGCCACCGAGGGGATTTCCGTACAGCAGGTTGCCGAATTCGCGGGGGTGCATCGGTCATACTTCTCCAACATGTTCACCCATCAGGTAGGGATGCCGCCGTTAAAATACCTTCAGCGCATACGAATGGAAAAGGCGAAACGGTTGTTACAAGAAACGGACGCAACAATTACCGAGATTGCCTTGTCTCTCGGCTATCCGAATTTATATTCGTTCACCAGGGCTTTCAAGATCTATTATAAGGTGCCTCCCATAACCATGCGCGGAGCTCGATGCTGACCGTACGGACGGCGATTACGTTTTTGTAAACGTTTACGATCTGGTTCTTCTGATCTGGAAAAAGGAGACACGCGCCATGAAATTCTCTACGATTCAAAGGTGGATATCACCGAGGCGAAGTATTCAGGGGAAAATCTTTATTGCGTTCAGTGCGGTAACGCTTGTGTCCATCGTCTCCATTACGGTCATCGTGTATATGAGCATGCGCGAGACGATCATGCAGAATGCGATCACCTCGGTTTCGGACAGCATCAGGCAGGCGGATGAATCGCTGAATATGATGCTGGAAGAGATCGACCGGCTGAACACCGTCGTGGTGACCAACAAAAACACGGTGATCGACACCCTGCTGAGCCCTCATGAAGAAATTAGTTATGAATGGTTTCAAGAGCAGAAACGGATCGATGAGTTTTTATCCGTTCTGATCGATTACAAGCCTTACATTTCTCGGATTGCCGTAGTCGGTTTAAACGGCAAGGTGTTTTTCTCAGGCGGTCCGTGGCTGGATAAGACGGTCTTGGGGACCGGAATGATGGATTATATGCTCCAGAATGGATCGCGTCACGCGTACTTCAAGCAGACCGGAGTGTCCGATGCCATCACGGTCGGGCGAGAGATTCGATATAACCGTGAACCGATCGGGGTTGTCATGGTGGATTTGAATTATGATTTCATCCAAAAAACATATGGCGTGAAGCCGACCACCGATAGCATGATCTACGTGCTGGACAAGCAGGGCGGGTTTGTCTATGAGGCTGAATCGGCACCGTCCTTTGCTCCTTCGTTCGAGAAGATCCTCAACATTCATGGGGAACTCGCAGGGGATGGGGACGCCATCAAGCAAGCCATTGACGGCAGGGACTATATCGTAGTCAGCCGCCAATCCGGTTATACGGGCTGGACCACCCTGGCTTTGATACCGATGGATTCGCTGCTTAGTGAATCAACAAAGCTCCGTAAACTGTTGGCGGAGGTATCGGTTATCGTCTTCATTGTAGTCCTGATCGGTTCGCTGCAGGTATCATCCCGAATTACCCTCAACATTCGGAGGTTGAAATCCTTAATGATGTTTGTGAAGGAAGGGAATCTGACGTTTCCGAGAAAGGAGATAACCAGCGAGGACGAGACCGGGCAGCTATACCGCGTCTTTGTCAGTATGGTGGAGGAATTGAAGCGACTGCTCGAAGGGATTCGGGTCAGCGAGAAGGAGAAGCGGGAGGCCGAATTGACGGCGCTACAGGCGCAAATTCATCCGCATTTTTTATACAACTCGCTTAACACCATCAAGTATTTGGCCAAGATGAACGGCGTGCCGAATATCGAAGAGGTGTCCGGATCGCTGATTGAGCTCATGCGCGGTGTTCTGGGCAATTCTAGCGAATTTCTGACGGTGAGGGAGGAACTGGATTATGTTGAACGTTATATCTCGATCGTGAAGTACAGGTATATGGAGCCGATCCGGATGGTCACCCAGGTTGAGGACGATGCTTTGCTGGAATGCCGGGTGCTGAAGCTGATGCTGCAGCCCCTTGTGGAGAATGCCGTCATTCATGGTATCGGCGCGATGGAGCAGGAAGGGCTCGTGCTGATACGCGTATGCGATGAGGGCAGCGACCTGAAGATTGAAGTGATCGACAATGGCAAGGGCATAACGGAAGGGCAAAGGGCGCGCCTGCTGGGCGAGACGGGCAAGAAGGGGGAAACCTCCCGTTTTAGCGGTATGGGCGTGCGGAGTGTGCATGAGCGGATCGTTCATATGTACGGCGATTCGTACGGCGTCAAGCTGTACAGTGAGCCGGGGCTATATACGAAGGCCGAGGTCCGGCTGCCGAAAAAAATGGAGAGTGCGGACAAATCCAGTGCGGATAAATCCCGACAAGAGGTGATATAAAGCCATGTTTCAAGTGCTGCTCGTTGATGATGAGCCATTGGTACGGCATGATCTGCGCACGTTATTGGACTGGAATGAGCATGGATTCGAATTATGCGGCCAAGCGCATAATGGATTGATGGCCTTGGCCATGATTGAGCAGTCTCCTCCGCATATTGCAATTATTGACGTAAATATGCCCGAAATGAACGGCGTAGAGCTCAATCGGGCGATCCAGGAACGGTTTCCGTTCATTCAGACGATTATGCTCAGCAGCTATGATGATTATGATTACGTCAGGGAGTGCCTGAAGAACGGCTCCATCGATTATCTGTTGAAGCATCGGCTGGACGGTGCAGCGCTGGTTGCCTTGTTAAACAAAGCAGTTCTGGAAATACGGCAGCAGGATCGGCTGGAAGAACGCAAAACTCATGAGGCCGTGGCCGAAAGGCTGAATCCCGCGCTGATCCGCGATTATATTGTGTACCTGGTTAGCGGACGGAGGGATGCAACCACGGAGGTTAAGGCTTTCTCACAAAAAAACAGCCTGTACACCCACGCGTTAAGCTATGCGGCAGCCGCCGTGCAGATTGTTCCGTTCCTGCTGCTGACGGAGTCATACAGCGACGTGCAAACGAACCGCCTGGTTCAGCAGGCGGTCGATATGATGCAGCAGAGCTTGGGGGATATTCAGGAGCGGACGGCGGCTTACGTGGAGGATGGGCGGTTTATTGTCGTGTTTGCGTTCAAGGAGCGGAGCGAACATGCCATAAAGAACGAGATCGCCGGACGGATGAGGAAGCTTCAACATGCGCTCGAGCTGTTCCTTAATTTAAAATGCGTGGTCTCCGTCGGACATGTATGCACCAGCTTGTCACAACTCGGCTCCAGTTATAGCTCCGCTGAGCGGGTGCTCGACGCCTCCACCATGGAGCCGTCCGGAAGCAATGCGGTTTCAAGGATGCCGGTCCGGGCCGGGGGACTTGCTGGCGGAAACGATCAGCGTGTATCTTTGACGATCGAGGAACACAAGCAGCTTCTGCTTTCAATTGAAAGGATGGATATCGATGACGTGCACGGGTTAATCTCCTCCATCTTTGCTTCGATCCGCCATCTGCCGGTCCATTCGCATACAATCCAGATGATCGTCAGCGAGCTCATGTTAACCGGGGATAAGGCGTGGAAGACATGTATGCCATCTGCGGAAGCCGTGAAGAAGAAGCTTCCTTCAAGAAGCGAGCTCGGAAGAATCGGCAGTGTCGGGGAGCTGGTGCAATGGCTGCAATCCTACTATGCGGGTTTGCTTGGCCTGCTGAAGCAGCACCGTGCGGCGGGACCGTATTCACGACATGTCACACAGGCCGTTCATTTTATTCTGGAGAGGTATCCGGGTTATGTCACGCTGGAGCTGGCCGCGGGTGCCATCGGCCTGAACTCTTCTTATTTAAGCAGGATCTTCAAGGAAGAGACGCAGCGGACGTTCTCGGAGTATTTGAATCAGGTTCGAATCGACGCAGGGCGGAAGCTGCTGGAAAGCGGCAAATACTCGATCAAGGAAATCAGCAATCAAGTGGGTTTCACGACCCATAACTATTTTTTTAAAGTGTTCAAGGAAATAACGGGGGTAACCCCGCAGGAGTATTTGAACCGTTTGGGAAGAGGCTAGGCAAAAACCCCAGTATTCGGATCGGCAGGTGAAGCATGCAGCGAAGCTGCCGTTCACAGATCGTAAAATATGTGGAGTAAATGGTCATATTTTTGTAATGGGCCGTCTTAAAGGGTGAATTATAATAATCACACACCAGGCGGTAAACGCTTACAAATGGCGCCTGGTGAATGAAGGGATATGGGGGTCGCTTATTTATGCGTAAACGCTGGGGAAGAAACGCGGTCATCACGATGATCGCTTCCAGCTTGATGCTGGCCGGATGCAGTTCCGATGGAGGTTCGAAGAAAGAAGCTGCACCCGAAGGTACAGAGAATGTCGTTCATACTACAGGGTTTCCCATCGTAGATCAGACCGTAGATCTCAAGATGTTCACCCGGATTGCGCCCGTGAACGGTCCGTTCAAGGAGATGCCGGTGTTCCAGGATTACGAGAAACTGAGCAATGTGAAGGTCGAGTTCATCGAAGCGCCGACGGACGGCTTCCAGGAGAAGAAAAACCTGTTGTTCGCCTCCAATGAGCTGCCTGATGCCTTGTTCCGCTCCGGTCTGTCGCCGCTTGAGGCCGTTCGTTACGGATCGGCAGGACAGCTGATCCCGCTGGAAGGCCTTATCGATGAATATGCGCCAAATTTGAAAAAATTGATGGAGGAATATCCGGAAATTCGCGCGGGCATCACAACGCCGGAGGGGCATATCTATGCAATTCCGGGCATTGTAACGCTGGGCGCGGCGCGGACGGATAAGAAATGGATCAACCAGATGTGGCTGGAGAAGCTGAATCTGGAGGTGCCGCAGACGACGGACGAACTGTATGATGTTCTGCTTGCCTTCCGCGATGGTGACCCGAACGGTAACGGGAAGCAGGATGAAATTCCGATGACGGCCCGTGTCGGATTGGCGATCGTGGCTGCGATGAGCGGTTCATTCGGACTGGATACGCAGCTCGGATATAACATCAACATCGAGAATGACAAAGTCAGCATCTGGATGGGCAGCGACAAGAACAAAGAGATGCTCATGTACTTAAACAAGCTTTACAAGGAGAAGCTTCTGGATCCCGAGATTTTCTCCCACACCGAAGCGCAATATTTGGCCAAGCAGGGCTCGGGAAATACGGGATTCTTCTTTGACCAGACCAACAATAACTTCTTGTCGATTCAGGACCAGTACACCGGAATAGCACCTCCGGCTGGCCCGGGCGGAGATCGGATGCAAAGCCAGGCCTTGCCGATTGCACGGGATTTTGGAGCTTTTGCGATCACGTCCATTAATAAATACCCGGAAGTCACGATGCGCTGGATCGATTATTTCTATAGTGACGAAGGTTCGACGCTTCTGAGGTTCGGCAGGGAAGGGGAGCACTACGAGCTCAAGGACGGAATTCCGTACTACACGGAGGATTTCCTGAAGGATATTACCAATCAGGCCAAAATCACGCCTTATGCGGGAGGAGGGGCACCTCATCTCATCAGCGAACAGGTTGCCTCGTTCATCAATCCGCCGCAGGTACAGGAGGCGCAGCAGCAGCTGGATCCGTTCATGCCGAAGGTTCGTTATGCGGCTCCGATGTTTGACGAGCAAACCGCGCAGCAGGTCAACATTCTTCGCAACGATATCGACAAATACTACGAAGAGCAAAGCACGAAGTTCATTGTTGGCGCACTTAGCTTCGACAAGTGGGGAGAATTCCAATCCACGCTCCAGAAGATGAAAATCGGCGAGCTGGAGAAATTGTATCAGGATGCCTATGACAAGATGCAGAAATAATGCTGCTACATCATGGATAAGGAGTGGATGCCCATGAAGCGTGTCAAAGCCGATTCATCGATGGCTCTGCCTCGAAGCGATTTGAGGCGGGGTTCCCGCCTAATAAGGCAAATGGCTAAGCGATATGACCTGTATCTCATGCTGCTTCTGCCGGTCGTCTGGTATCTGGTCTTTCACTATGGTCCGCTATACGGACTGCAAATCGCGTTTAAAAATTTCAATCCGGCAAAAGGTATCCTCGGCAGCAGCTGGGAGGGCTTCGGGCATTTCGAACGCTTCTTTGATTCGTATTATTTCTGGCGGCTGCTGTGGAATACGCTGTCCATCAACTTGTTTTCCTTGTTGATTGCCTTTCCGATTCCGATCCTGCTGGCCTTGATCATCAATGAAATACGCAGCAAGACCTTCAGCAAATGGCTGCAGAACATTACGTACATCCCGCATTTTATTTCGGTGGTCGTGATCGTTGGCATTCTAAACGTGTTCCTCTCGTCCAATAGCGGTCCGATCAATCTGTTGATCGAGGCTGTCGGAGGTACGCCGATCCGTTTTCTTGAGGAAGCCGGCTGGTTCAAGACCATCTTTATCGGCTCTAACATCTGGCAGAACATGGGGTGGCAATCCATTATCTATATTGCGGCGCTGAGCGGGGTGAACCCGCAGCTCTACGAGGCGGCCAAGATGGACGGGGCATCGAGGCTGCGGCGCATCTGGCACATCTCTTTGCCAGGAATCGCGCCTGTCGTTATCATTTTGCTCATTTTGGATATCGGCCATTTCATGAACATTGGCTTTGAAAAAATATTGTTGATGCAGAACAACCTGAATCTGGAATCAAGCGACGTCATCTCCACGTTTGTCTACACGACAGGCATTTTAAAGGGAGAATACAGTTACACGGCAGCGATCGGACTGTTTAATTCGGTCATCAATCTGTTCCTGCTGCTGTTCGTAAACCGGATTGCGCGCAAGACGTCAGAGACAAGCTTATGGTAAAGGGGGACGCGCCATGTCCAAGCCGTCGACAGTAAAAGAGGCCGCGAATGAACGGGTGTTCGATGTCATCATATACGTGATCGCCGCGATCATTATCGTCATTGTGCTGTACCCGTTGATCTTTATTGTCAGCGCTTCGTTCAGTGATCCGACCAGGGTATTGAACGGCGAAGTCTGGCTGCTGCCGAAAGGCGTAACGCTGGATGCCTACACCAATATTTTGCAAAACGAAAAGATTTGGACGGGATATCGTAACACGATTATCTATACGGTCGTCGGCACAGTGATCAATATCATCATGACGATTTTGGCGGCCTACCCGCTATCAAGGCCTGACCTTCCGGGGCGAAATGCGATCATGGTGTTTATCACGCTGACGATGTTCTTCAGCGGAGGGTTGATTCCAACATATCTGCTGGTCAAGGATTTGGGAATGGTCGATTCGATGTGGGCGCTGATTGTTCCCGGCGCGATTGCCACTTACAATCTGATCGTGATGAGGACCTATTTCCAATCGAGCATTCCCTGGGAGCTGCAGGAGGCCGCCCATATCGACGGCTGCTCCAACTGGAGGCTGCTTTTCAGTATCATTCTGCCTCTATCCAAGCCGATCCTGGCGGTGATGGTGTTGTTTTATGCGGTCGGCCACTGGAATTCATTCTTTAATGCGCTCATCTATATTCGTAACGAGAATCTGCACCCGCTTCAGTTGGTGCTGCGCGAAATTTTGCTGATCAGCCAATCGGATGCCGTGGACGGCAGCGTGGGACTGGAAGAAAGCATCCTGCTTGCCGAAAGCATCAAATACGCGGTCATTATCGTCTCCAGTTTACCTGTACTGCTGATGTATCCGTTCGTGCAGCGGCATTTCGTTAAAGGCGTCATGATTGGCTCGATTAAAGGTTGAATTCCGATACCGAACGCACGGGCCAGCCTAAAATTGCTTGGGGAGGTTTTATGTTGAATACGAACGCAACGATTACCATTGATTGCAGCCGCAAGAGCGAGCACACGATCAATCCTTACCTGTTCGGTCATTTTGTGGAGGATATTCGGGATCATATGGAGGCGATGCTTGCGTTTCCACTGAGGGACATGGATTTTGAAAGCGAGGCGGAGACCAAGACGCCGGTGTCGGGAAGCTGGCGCGCCTATACCAACGGGCGCAACACCGGGTACGCGATGGAAGCCCCGGCGCCCCGGCATTCGGGACGCGCCCAGCGTATTCGGATCCTGAGCGATGACGAAGCCTATGCCGGCATTGCGCAGAAAGCGGCATTAAAGGGTCCGATGAAGTATACGGTCCGGCTTGTTGCCCGCGTTTCCATCGAGCTTCAATACGCGATGGTTGAAGCCGTGGACCGGCGTACGGAAGAAACGCTTGGACAGCTTCGCGTGGAGCTCGGCAGCCACAACTGGCATGAATACGTGGGTGAGCTGTCGGTCACACGCGCTTGCAGTGATGCCGAGATCCGGGTGTATGTTCCGGCCGAGCATCCAAGGTGGATCGATCACGTCTCCACCGGCATGCTCTGGATTGATCACGTGTCCCTGCTGCCGATCGATAGCATCGCGATGGTGAAGCGTGAAGTGATCGAGATGACGAGAGAGCTCAATGCGGGCATGATGAGGCTCGCGGGCAATTACATCAGCGCTTACCACTGGGAGCATGGCATCGGTCCGGTTCTGGAGAGACCAGTCATGTACAACGAAGCCTGGGGAGGATGGACCAGCAAATATTTCGGCACGGACGAATTCATCCGCTTTTGCCGCGAGCTGCAGGTGGAGCCCCTGATTTGCGTGAACGATGGATCGGGTACCCCTGAAGAAGCTGAGCAGTGGATCGAATACTGCAATGGGAGCGTGGATACACCCATGGGCGCTTTACGTGCCCGAAACGGTTTCCCTGAGCCATACAACGTCAAGTATTGGGAGATCGGCAATGAGGTATGGGGCCAATGGCAGGTCGGCACTTGTACGGCAGAACAGTTTGCGAAGCGGACCATATCGTTTGCCAAGGCTATGAAGGAGGCGGACGCTTCCATCGTGCTGCTGGCCTGCGGGCATTACGAGCAGGAATGGAACCGGACCGTTCTGGATCTGGCAGGCGAGTATATGGACTACTTGACGCTGCATTTATATCACGGCTATGGCCCCTTCGGCATGAACCGGGATACGCCGGCAGAGGAACGCTATAAAGCGATTGCCTCTTATCCCGAGTGGACCCGGCACCATATCCGGAAGACAACGGAGTTGATCCGATCCCAGTCGAAGCATAGTCACGTGAAGCTGGCGATCACCGAATACAACACGATGTACTATCCGAATACGGTGCGAAAAGGGCTGCCGAACGAGCATACATTAGGTGCCGCGGTGGCCAATGCCGCCAACCTGAACGAAATGCTTCGCTGCAGCGACATGGTGCATATCGGCAGCTTCTCCGATCTTGTGAATGGCTGGCTCGGAGGATGCATACGGGTCGGGGACTACTACTCGGATCAGTATTGCGGCAAGGAGCCCGGATGGAGCGGGCTTCCGCTCACGATTTACGGGACGCCGACCTATGAAGTGTTAAAGCTTTACGCGAATCGCGACGTGCGTCGTCTTCTCCCCGTCCAAGCGGAATGCGGCACTTTCTCCGTGGCATCAAACAAGGAGACGCCTATGGAGCTTGATGCGCTTCCGGAACTGGACATTGTGGCCGGGACGAATGACGACGGCAGCCAAGTCACCGTATTTATCGTTAACCGCAGCTTGGAGGAGGTAACGGCCGTACTGGATTTGCAGGCCTTCGAGGCTTCCGGGGAAACGACCCTTTATGAAATCACCGGCAATTCTTACGATGATGTGAACTCCGTGTTCCAGCCGGATGATATCGTGTGCCAGGAAAGTAAAGTGCCGGCAGAGGCATGGCAGCGGGGGCACCTGTTACGACCTTCATCTGTTTACGCGCTTGAATTCAAAGCGCGTCATAGTGTGGCGCAAGGTAAATCATAAGGCACAGAAGAGGTACAAAAGAATGAAGTTAGCTTCTAAATGAATCGATCCGCAAAAAAGTCGGGCTGCGCAGGCAGCTTCCGGCTTTTTTTGGTGCAAGCGACGGTTAAAACTTTGTCTAATCATAATGGATGACTTAGCAAAGGAAAACGGAGTTATAAAGGATTCATCGTTTAACTTATTTATGGGAAGTGTAATTAGAGACTAAATACAAGGATGGGGTGATTGAGATGTCAAACGGAACCGTAGTGAACCGGGAAGCGGTCGAGACCGTGAAGGATATTATCAAGGATATTGAAACGGCGATGTTCTCCACGATATCGGAGGGCGGGATCAACTCCAGACCGATGCAAACGCAGGATATCGAATTCGACGGCGATTTGTGGTTTTTGACGAAAAGGGACACCAGCAAATATCAAGAAATTATGGCTAATCCCAACGTCAATATCGCTTATGTCGGCAAATCCTATGTATCGATTCGGGGAACGGCCCAAGTCGTGGACGACCTAGAACGGAAAAAGGCGATCTGGAACGCGGCATATGAGAAGTTTCTGCAGACGTCCTACGACGATCCCAACATTATTCTGATCAAGGTGGATACGGACACCGCAGAGTATTGGGAAACCGGAAACAAAACCAAAACGGTAAAAGCCTTCTTCAAGAAAATGGTGGGCCAAGAGCCGGAGGGCGACTCGGATATTAACAAAACCGTCAGTCTGGATTCATGATGACGGATAGAATTTCATAGCACAAAGAGCAGCTTCAATACGAAGCTGCTCTTTTTTTGTATTTTTCCTATAGATTAGGTTCAGCGTGCTACCCCCATCGTAAAGCCGAAGCTGTACGTACGGTTCGCAGGCAGCGTGAATTCTTCATGGATTGGCGCTCCCCAGCTGTCGTCGCCGCCTACGCCCATTTGTTTGTAGTTTATGCGCAGGACGGTTTTATCGCTTGGCGGGAGCTTGTACGCATGGTCGCTGCCCTCGAGTTCCTCCGGCGTCCACGGCAGGGCGCACAACTCCATGAGGGAGGAGCTTTCGAACCGCAGACCTTCCCCGCTGCTACTTTCGATGAGGCTCGCGAAGCGGACATCCGTTTTGTTCCCGCATTCTTGAGGTCTCAAATAAGGAACGAACTGATCGGCGACTCTTCCCGTGTATCGACCGATTTTGGCTCCCGTCTTTCGGTCCCAATAATTATCATGAGGCCCCCGGCCGTACCAGCTGAGTTTATCGAGGCCTTCATCCAGCAAGAACAGCATGCCGATTTCCGGAATGTCAGGCAGACCGCTGCCCGGGACAAAGGTTTCTTGCACGCGGATGGTTCCATCCGGGAAGATTCGATACTCCAAGGTCAGTCCGGATATAGGAGTCGTCTCGATCTGGTAGTGACTGGAGACCACGACGGCAGGACCTTCCGTATGCCAGCGCAGGGACAGCAGTTTCCGCCGGTCGTGGGCCGTTCTCCACACGCCGCAGCGTTCAGGGAGCCGGTTGCCCAGATCGTTATCGGTCACGGCTCGCCAGAAATTGGGTCTGGCCGGTGCCAGCAGGTACTCCTTGCCGGATCGCGCGTAAGATGTCAGATCGCCGGTGCCCAGGTGGAAGCGTAACGAAACGGCTGAACCCGCGATGAGAAGCTCTTCATCCGATTCGGTAACTTCCAGAGTCTTCGCGTTTGAAAGAGCGTCCGTTTCCGATCTACTCGCTATATAGGGCGTTAGCTCAAACTGCTCCCAAGCCTCTTCATGTCCTGCGGGTGCCCACTTGGCGCTCTCCCTACGAACCAGGGAGACGGTGAGCACCGCTTCCTTTCCATCGTCCTCTATAGGGGAATACGGAATCTCGATTTCGGTATGGTCACCGGGCTGGAGCGAGAGCTGGAGCGTGCCTGATTGGCTTTCTTCTCCGTTCAGCTGAATGTTCCATCTCACAAGATACTGATCGAGATTGGTGAACAAGAAACGGTTGCTGACCCGAATCCGACCAGCAGCAATGTCCAAACATTCGAACTTGACGTTCTGGTAGCATTTTTTCACTTCGTCCAGCTTGGGGGTTTTGCTGCGGTCCGCGAAGATCAGGCCGTTTCCGCTGAAATTGCCGTCATGCGGCTTTTCGTTGAAATCCCCGCCATACGCTAAATATTCGATACCGTCGGCCGTTTGGGTACGGATCGCTTGATCAATCCAGTCCCATATAAAGGCTCCCTGTAAAATGTCATACTTCTCAAACAGCTCCCAATACAGGTGGAGACCGCCGCAGGAATTGCCCATCGCGTGACTGTATTCGCAAATGATGTAAGGCTTGCTCGGGTTGCTGGTTGCATACTTCTCCACTTCCTGAGGTTTTGCATACATGGTGGATTCCATATCGCTAGCCGCCTCGGACGCCCTGTAATGAAAGATCCCTTCATAGTGAACGAGCCGCGATGGATCGGCCTCCTTCAGGAAATCGTGCATCGCAATGAAGTTGTCGCCTCCAAAGGATTCATTGCCAAGCGACCAGATGATGACGGAGGGGTGGTTCTTGTCTCGTTGAAACATCGAATTGCAGCGATCCAAAACATTGTCGCGCCACTCGAGCTTGCTGCCGGGGACCGTTTCTTTCAGTTCCTGCTGCCCATACTCCCATGTTCCGTGCGTCTCCAGATTCGTCTCATCGATCACGTATAAGCCATATTCATCGCAGAGATCATACCATGCGGATTGATTCGGGTAATGGGAGGTCCGTACCGCATTAATGTTATGCGTCTTCATTAGCTCAATATCGGTGATCATGTCTTCGCGGCTAAGCGCCCGCCCGGTATCCGGGGAGAATTCATGCCGGTTCACGCCTTTGAACAGAATGCGCTGACCATTAATCCGCATCAATCCGTCCTTCAGCTCGAAGCGGCGGAAGCCGGTGCGGCAGCTTACGGCTCCAAGGCATGCTCCGTCTTTATCCTTTAATGCCAGAACGACGGTATACAGATAAGGCGATTCCGCGCTCCATTTTCTTGGTTCGGGGACGTTCATGCTCAGGGTGAAGGTGCTCTCGTCCAGAATGTAATCCGCTATGGCGAGCGTTTGTTTCCGAACCAGCTGACGGTCCTGGTCGTATAGCAGCGCCTCAAGCTGAAGCTTGTCCTTATCGATGGTTTCATTAAAGTAATTCGTAACGGTTGCATCGATCTCGAGCTCGGCATCCCGGTATTCGTCATCAAGAACCGGCCGCACGAAGAAATCGGAGATATGGATGGCCGGGGCGGAATAGAGGTAGACCTCGCGAAAAATCCCGCTAAGCCTCCAGAAATCCTGATCCTCCAGCCAGCTCGCGTCACACCAGCGATACACTTCTACAGCCAATTTATTCTCGCCATCGATCAGATAGGGCGTAATATCGAACTCGGCCGGCGTAAACGTATCTTCGCTGTATCCGACCATCTCGCCGTTCACCCATACATAGAAAGCGGATTCAACACCTTGGAAGCTAATATACACGGGCTGCTCCTTCCAAGTGTCCGGCACCGTAAATTCACGGATGTAGGAGCCTACGGGATTGTATCGCGTTGGCGCGAAGGGGGCTTTCAATTCAGGCTCCGATTCGGACCAGGGATATCTAACATTTGTATATTGAGGATAGTCATAGCCTTGAAGCTGCCAATGGGAAGGGACGGGCATATCAGCCCAGCTGCCGGAATCATAATCGACCTCATAGAAATTCTGGATGCGCTTGTCAGGGGTTTCGGCAAACGCAAACTTCCACATCCCGTTCAATGATTGATACCAGGGGGACATGGAGTGGGCACGGTTCAGCGCCTCAGACTCCGATGGGAACGTCATCATGTAAGCATGGGCTTTGTGACGGTTCAGCTGAAAAATATTCGGATTATTATTCCATTCGGGATAACCGTTTGCAGGTGCCTGGTAAATGAATTTGGTACGCAATGTGCTCAGCTCCTCCTAGATTATGGTTTCCTTCTACTGTCAGTATAGAGGTTAATTCGCTCCAAGAGTATAAAGAAGTTGCGTTTTTCTATTAAAAAAGACATCTTGATTTACTCACCAGAGTGGTCAGCAGAGGGGGACCGAGCCTTTTTTGGCTGCAGGCCGTAAGTTGATGTGCGAGTTCATCTCCAGGCACTTCACGGTTTACACTCGAGAAAGTTTATGAAACAATAGTTAGTAAATGATCATTCACTAACTAAGGGAGGAGACTACGCATGGTAAGACCTCGTGAATTTCAAGATGAGGCTATCTTCTACGGTGTCTACCGGGCACTGTCCAAAAAAGGATACGGACAAGCAACATTAACCGACATCACACATGAAGTGAATATTTCACCGGCAGCCTTAATGAAGCGATTCGGTTCGAAGAAGAATTTGTTTCTGGCCTATAGCGATTATGTTATTGAACTAACCAGACATGCCTTCCAGGAGGCTGGCCTATCCGATCAATCGAGACTTGATGCACTAAAGACCGTATTTATGCATGCGGTTTCCCATATGAAAAATCCTGTTGAATTGGCGAACCATACTTCCTTCTATTTAGAAGGGACGAATGACCCCGATTTGATGGAAAAAACCCGGTACCGACTGCAGCTGATTGATGCGTTTACCCGGCAGATGCTGAGCCAGGCGATCACGAACAAAGAAATCGCAGAATGCGACGTAGCTATGGTTAGCCGGGTACTGCAAGCTGCCATCAGCGGAGCTATGATGATCTGGATTAAAGAGTCAAACCGAACGTTGGAGGAACTGTTTGATGAGTGCTTTCAGGTGATATTTGCTCCGTTACGGAATGTCGGTACGCAATCTTTTCAAATATAGCAAGGAGGATGGTTATATGCCGATTTTCAAAGGAAGGGAAGTCGATCTGTACTATGAAGTAAAGGGAGAAGGAAAGCCGCTTGTTTTTACGCATGGTGCCTCATGGAATCATGAACAATGGCGGCCGCAAGTCGATTATTTCTCACGTCAGTATCAGACCTTGGTATGGGATATCCGGGGACATGGTTCCTCTTCCTTGCCGGAAGGAAAGGTGGATTCGGAGGATTTCAGCAGGGATTTGGCCGATCTGCTAAGCGGATTGGGCATTGAAAAAGCGATTCTTTGCGGGCTGTCCCTGGGCGGGCATATTTCGCTGCAGACAGCTGTTCGCTATCCTGAGAAGGTTGCAGCCCTGGTACTGATCGGCACGCCGTTCACGAATGCGTTCAATTGGTATGAGCGAATGTTCGTGCCGCTGAATCGCTGGTCAAGTTACTTGATGCCGATGTCCTTATCGGGAAAATTGCAAGCGAAAATGCTATCCAAGTACAACAAGAGCAATCAAGCTTATATAGAGAAGACCTTCCGTTCCATCCCGTATTCCAGCTGGGTTCGGATATGGGATGCGGTGACCCGGATGGACAGCACGCAGGATCTGCATAAGATCCATTGTCCGACCTTGCTTCTTCAAGGAGAGAGCGACACGATGATTCGAAGGCAGCAGGCGTACATGCAGGAGAGAATGGCGAATTCGCGATTAAGAATCATCCGGAACGCTCACCATGCAACGAATTTGGATAACCCCGATGAAGTGAATGAAGCCATCACTTCATTTCTGAAAGAGAACGCGATGTAGACGTATGACTAGAAGGGGGCTTTAAAGCTTGACGCGCTCATCTGGTAATAGGTACAATATGTAAAACCTACTTTAAGGAGAGATTTGTTGTTCTTAACTTTGTTTAAACCTATAGGTTCTGAGGAACGCCTGACATAGCCGCCATTGGCTAGGTTTAGTTCAAGGTGCATTCTTCGGCCGGATGTGGAGGAGTTAAGAACTGCGGAGATCAAGGAAGCCTTGGGTAGACTATCCTATTTGCGTCTTGAATCCGCGTTGCTTCTGCAGCGCGGATTTTTTATTGGATTATTGAATTTGTAAGTTTTCAGCGAAGCTGAACCATTCGATAATCGCAAGAAAAACTTCATCTAAACGCGGCCTGTCTTCTATGAAGCCCGTCGATTGATGTTTTTCTTATGGATGCAATTAGCATATAGACTTCATATAAAGGCGGAGAATGACTCAAGTACATTTTCCGTCTTTTTATGTTTTCTAATAAAAATAAATCTTAAGAAGGACAGGTGAACACATCATGGAACTGGAAACAAAACGGTTGCTGCTTAGAACATTGGATTTGGATTTGATTGACGCGGCATCGCGCCGGGATCCGAAGGCATTCGAGGATTTAGGATACCACAGTAACGGCGAATGGCCGGGCACCGACTTTTATGAGGCATTGCCTTTTTTCCGGGAGTTGTTGGTCAAGAATAAGGGTACGCGGGGGTTTGATTCATGGATTATGGTAGACAAGGCCACGCGCGATATTGTCGGCGGCATCGGATTCTTGGGAGATCCTGATCCGGAGGGCAGAATCGAAATCGGCTTTGCGACCAATCCAAGCCATCAGCGGCAAGGTTACTGTCATGAAGCGGCGCAGAAACTATTGGATTGGGCTTCGGGGCAGCAGGACGTCAAATCCATCATGGCTAGATGCGAACCCGGAAATGCGGCTTCTCAGCATGTTTTGCTTAAACTGGGATTCCAGAAGAGTCACGAGGATTCGGAAATCATACACTGGATATATCCGAACTAAAGGGGGGAGCGGCGATCGGTGATCCCTTCATTGACACCCCCAAATAGGGTTGCTACAATTTTAAGTATATATCCATCGGAATACAAGGGTTAGCAAGGAGGGGACGAACTTGAATCGATCCGGTTCCACAGATCCATTCATACGTAATGAACGCGAAGCCATGATCGCAGCTCGGTCCGATAAGCTTGGGGCGAAATTCGCGGAAAGAGCTCCACGGCACGATTTGGAGGGTTCGTTTCCGTTCGAAAATTTTGATGATCTGAAGGAGTCAGGTTATCTGAAGCTGACCGTCCCGGCATCCTATGGAGGAGACGAAGCCTCCGTATACGAAATGGTGCTTGCCCAGGAACGACTCGCCAGAGGCGACGGCTCTACGGCGCTGGCGGTCGGTTGGCATATCGGGCAAATACTCCAGCTGCGCCTATCCGAGGCTTGGCCGGAGCCTTTATTTGAGAGGCTGTGCAAGGACGTTGTAGCTGAAGGTGTGCTCATTAATGAACTGGCGAGCGAGCCTGCGACAGGAAGTCCCAGCCGGGGTGGAAGGCCGGAGACCACGGCACGGCGAGTGTCGGGCGGCTGGCGCATTACCGGACGCAAAACCTTCAGCACATTAAGCCCGATCTTGAAGCAGTTTGTGGTTACGGCCGGTATCGAGCATAGCGAGAAGGTCGGTGCATTCCTCGTTCGAAGTGGACCCGGGGTCAAGGTCGAGGAAACCTGGAATACGATGGGCATGCGCGCTACGGGAAGCCATGACATGATTTTGGAGGACGTCTTCGTGCCGGAGGCGGAAGTGATTCGGGGACTCGATTATGAGAAACCTGAATTTCCCGTGCCGACGGAAGGCATTCTGCTTCACATACCGGCATGTTATATGGGGATTGCTTATGCCGCGCGCAATTTTGCCATCGATTTTGCCCGTCATCATAAACCGAACTCCTTGACGGTCCACATTGCCGAATTGCCGAATGTCCAAAGACATATCGCCGAAATCGAAGTGGACCTGCTTACGGCCCGCAGTTATTTATATCAAACCGCCGACCGCTGGGACAAGGAAGTGGAGAACCGCGCTGCCCTTAAGCCTGAGCTGGGTCTTGCTAAATATGTTGTGACCAATGCAGCGCTCCGGATTGTCGATCATGCGATGCGGATCGTTGGAGGATTGAGTCTCTCCCGGCAGCTTCCGTTGGAACGAATGTACAGGGATGTCCGGGCGGGTCTTCATAATCCGCCGATGGACGATGTCGTGCTGACGAATCTGGCCAAACGGGCTATTTCGGAAGCAGAGGAGAAGGGGAAGTAAGACGCTTGATCCGATTGAATGGGAAGCATGGATTGCATATGAAATCGTGAAGGATCTATGGATAGAAACCGCTGGAGAGGGATGTCTCCTGCGGTTTTTTTGCGCTGGATAGAGGATCTCTTCGTGACTCCATTAAAAATCTCCACATCGTTAGTCCCCCCTGCTTCATATACATACACTTGGGTTAGGATGGCGGGCTAACGGGTATAAAACCTATCAGTACATGCTGCAACAGGGTCAATCAAGATCCGATTGTCAGGCGTTAAGATGAAAGGAGATACGGACCATGGATTCTATACTGTATTTGGGCTTGGCCGTTGTATATGCTGCGCTGCTTCTGTATGGGTGTGTGCTGTTGAAGCGTGATTCTTCGCCGGGTCTTCGGTATTTGCTGCTGATCGTGACGGCCGGACTGGTCTGGGATAATTGCGTGATCGGCATCGGGAAGTACATCGGGGAGGGAGATCTGCTGGAGGGGTTGAACGTTACGCGTTTCTGGGTGCATGCGTTGGCAACACCGCTGCTTGTGCTCGTGTCGTTCGATCTGATTCGCAAGGCAGGAAGCCCTTGGGCCAGCAAGCTGGCCGCCGCATGGGGAGCCTGGCTTCTCACTGCAGCTCTAATCGCGCTTGAGGTGATGACGGAGACGCTGCCGCTTAAGCTCCAGCCATCTGTGGAATATGGAGCGCTTCGCTACGTTCCGACCGAATCCGGGGGGCCGCCGCTCATGGTCATCCTGATCCTGATTCCTCTGCTGATTGCAGGCGTTATCGTATGGCGGAAGAGAAAGTCGCCGCTGTTGTTTATCGGTACGGTGCTGATGGCTGCCGGGAGCGCCATTCCGATTCCGATCGAAAGTTCGGCTGCCACGAACGTATTCGAGCTGCTTCTCCTCTTATCCTTGTGGCTGACGGTTCGCAAGCTGGCCTCCTACCGCACGTTGTCTTTTCGATAGTTGCTTATTATGATGTGCTGAAGCCAATTGGCATACCGCCACATTCAGCAAACCTTCAGCTGAGCCTAAGCCTGGCATAACGTTCTCCTAAGTTTACTTTCAGATTCCCTCTCTATACTTCAAATTGTAAGACAAACCATGAACCTACAAGGAGAGATGACGATGAATCCGATAAGTAAAAAAGTATTAGTGAGCAGTATGGCAGCAGCGATTGTGCTGGGGGGAGCCGGGTATCTTCAGAGCAAGGCTTTTGCCGCGACGAGCACAGACGCTTCCGTCTCGGTATCCGAGGATGGACAGACGGGGACAGGCTCATCAGCTGCCGATGCAGGCAAGAGCCGGGATGGAAAGTGGATGGATCGTAAAGGTGGCGGTCCTCGCGGCGGCAACATCGTCAAAGAGACGGCCGAGGTTCTTGGGCTCACGGAGGCAGAGATTCGCACAGCGCTTGAAGCGGGGAGCACGTTTGCTGAAATTGCCGAAGGCAAAGGAATGACCCAATCCGTGTTTGTGCAGAAGCTGATCGTTCTGGAAACCGCGAAGATTGATGAACGCCTGAGTGGAGGCAGCATTACGGAAACCGAGGCAGCCGAGTGGAAAGAGGGGCTGAGCGACCGTCTTACTCAAATCGTGGAGAGCAGCGAAGCCGGTTTTGGAAAAGGCCATGGCAAAGGCGGCCGAGGCTTCGGCAAATTCGGTAATCCGGAGGAACTTGCAGCTCTGCTTGGATTGTCTGAGGACGAGCTGAAGGCAGAAATGAAGGAAGGGCAGTCGCTAGCCGAGATCGCGGCCGCGAAGGGGATTACGGAGGATCAATTGATTCAGAAGCTGAAGGATCAAATGACCGAGCCGTTGAAGCAGTGGGTAAACGAGAAGCATACGAACGCTGATGAAGCAGCAGATCCTGCGACAGACACGGAAGCGGACGCGGAGTAACATACTGAAGTGGATCGTTGGGGAGACTGGATGATATTCTGTTAAGAATACATTCAGTTTCTTTTTTATTTAAGAAATTTATAATTTTTTTTGCACAGCGTGTTGACCTTAACGTTACGTAAAGGTGTACATTGATGTTGTCAGGAGGTGAGAAAACATGGAATACACGGTGCAGAAGCTTGGAAGGTTGGCAGGAATAAGTACCCGGACGCTCCGTTATTACGATGAGATCGGTATTCTGAAGCCGGCCAGAATCAACTCGTCGGGATATCGGATCTATGGGCAGGAGGAGGTCAATCAATTGCAGCAGATCTTGTTTTACCGGGAGCTCGGGCTTCAATTGGACGATATCAAAGAGATTATGGCCTCACCATCCTTCAACCGGATCAAGGCGCTCCAAGAACACCATGCGCAGCTCCTAGACAAAAGAAGGCAATTGGATTTGCTGATTACCAATGTGGAGAACACGATCGCCTCCGCCGAAGGGAGAATAACCATGAGTGACCAAGAGAAATTTGAAGGATTCAAGCAGAAGCTGATTGATGATAATGAGAAGAAATACGGTAAGGAAATTCGCGAGAAGTATGGCGATGAGATTGTAAATAAATCCAATGCCCAGCTGAAAAATATGACGCAAGAACAGCATGAGGAAATAACGCGTCTGGCTGATGAGCTGTACGAGACGCTGGCCGAAGCATTTAAGCAAGGCGATCCTGCCAGTGAGCTGGCCCAGAAGGCGGCCGATCTTCACAAGCGCTGGCTCACTTATTATTGGAACGATTACAGCAAAGAGGCCCACGCAGGCCTCGCCCAGATGTATGTTGACGATGAGCGCTTTACCGCTCATTACGATGAGAAGCAGCCTGGAACGGCAGTATTCCTCCGCGATGCGATTCTGGTCTATACGGGCATGAACTCTTCATCATAGAAAGGCTGGTAGGTAGGCAGCCTGACATGATGACAGGACCCTTTTCCTGCGCTTTAACACGCAGAGGAGAGGGTCCTTTTTAATATGAATGTCCGAAAATCCCGCCTTGAAATCAACAAAGAATCCCCGCGAATAAGAAATGACGTAACCGCCCAGGTTAGGTGCAGCATTTTCCACAATTAACCTCTTGTATTGGATGGGGAAGTAATGGTTAGATGAAACGTGGACTATTTTACACAAAACCTACACCATGGGTGATGACTTATATAGCGAGGGTAGAATATGGATCAAATTGTACAGAATGTAGTCAATATCTTTAATGATTTTTTATGGTCTAAGCTGCTCATCGTATTGCTGATTGCCGTTGGCCTGTATTTCACGGTGGGGACCAAGTTTCTGCAATTTCGCCTGATCGGCGAGATGTTCCGGGTCATCCGCGAACCCAAGAGTAAAGAGAAGGGTAGCATTTCGCCCTTTCAGGCATTTGCCATCAGTATGGCAGCCCGTGTCGGGACAGGGAATATAACCGGGGTGGCTCTGGCCATCTCGCTTGGAGGACCCGGGGCCGTATTCTGGATGTGGATTATTGCGCTTATCGGTTCGGCATCCAGTTTTATCGAGAGTACGCTGGCCCAGATCTATAAAGTAAAAGATGGGGCGGGTGGTTATCGCGGCGGTCCCGCTTATTACATGCAGCAAGGATTAAAGAAACGGTGGATGGGCGTGTTGTTTGCGATCCTGATCACCTTGTCCTTCGGTCTTGTCTTTAATGCGGTCCAATCCAATACGATTACGATTGCCTTCGAGAACTCATTCGGAACTGACCGATTAACCATCGGCATTATTATGGCGGTTATCTTCGCGGTGATCATCTTTGGCGGCGTGAAGCGGATTGCCAAAATGTCGGAGCTGATCGTTGTGGTATTGGCCGTCCTGTATGTCGGTGCCGCGCTGTTTATCGTATTGGCGAACATCACCAAGCTGCCGGAAGTTTTTGCTCTTATCGTCAAAAGCGCGTTCGGCTATGAGCAGGTTGTTGGCGGGTCGATCGGTGCCGCTCTCATGAACGGGATCAAAAGAGGGCTGTTCTCCAACGAAGCCGGCATGGGGAGCGCGCCTAACGCAGCGGCTACCGCAACGACAAGCCATCCAGCCAAGCAAGGGCTGGTGCAGGCGCTGGGCGTATTGATCGATACGCTGGTCATATGTACAAGCACCGCCTTCATCATTCTGTTTACCGGTGCCTATCAGCAGACCGGACTTGATGGAATCGCCCTGACGCAGGCCGCGCTGGGCATGGAGATGGGGGCATGGGCGTCCGACTTCCTGGCGATCATGGTCTTCCTGTTTGCGTTCAGCACGCTGATCGGCAATTATTATTACGGGGAAACCAATATCGAGTTTTTGAAGTCGAATCGGGCATGGATATGGGTTTATCGGGCTTCTGTGCTGGCCATGGTTATCTTCGGTTCCGTTACCAGCGTGAAGCTGGTGTGGGATTTGGCCGACCTGTTCATGGGATTGATGGTGATTGTGAATCTTGTGGCTATCACGCTGCTATCCCGAACGGCCTTTGCCGCGCTTCAAGATTACATGAAGCAGAAGCGGGCAGGCCTGAATCCTGTCTACACCAAGGATAGCATCAAAGGGCTTGATGAGGTGGAGTGCTGGGATGGACACAGCACCCTATCGACTGAAGTGAAATAATATAGAATATTCGTTATATGGAATCGTTACGGTAGCTGCTTGCTTTTAGCTGCTGTAGCGATTTTTCTTGTTTTACCGTAACATTAGCGCGATTAAACCGTTGTCTACATGAGAAGGTAGAGAGGAGATGGATACGGAAGTGATGAATCGGATAACCTGGCAGACAAGGGTGAAGGAGCTTATATATGCTTTGTTAGTTGTATTATTATTGTTTTTTATTTATGCCGTGTATTACTCGGCTATCCACATTTACCATTACAAAACCGGCCTAAATGATAAATTTCTAAGGACCGTCATAACAACGGTTGAATTGCATGAAAGTGGACTTATGGTAGATAAACGAAGCTTGCCTTTGGTTGAAGTAACGCCCTTCCTCACTCAGAAGGCAAATCTGAAAGTGTATAAGAATGTGGGGGAATGGCAGGTAATTGTCGGAGAGCTTCACGCGAAGAAGCGATTAGGGGGAGAACTGAGGTATTCTATTGAGGAACTGAATCCTTATTTGAATCGTGAGGAAAGAAATCCTTATACCCTGAACTCTGCGCTGCTGGAGGGCAGGGAGATTAAAGACGATCCTCACCCTACTGGTGCAATGAACCAGTTAGGGAAACTTGAAGACGGTAACGTAGCGGAATTATTCTTCTCGCTTCGAATGCTTAGGTCACCGGAGGAGGTCTTGGAGCTCTTCTCGGACTATGACGTTAAAGCAACCAGTATGGCTGTTTTTGCAGGCGAACTGAAGGATTTTAAGCTGGGTACTTATAGCTCTAGCGGCGCAGATTACATGATTCCTCATCTAACGTTAAGACCCAAGGTTCAGTTTGGCGATAACCATTCCCTTTCCCTCTGGCATACTTTCTTCTCAATGGATGACGGGATAACAGATCACGTGAAGCAACTGATCGCCGACGTTGAATGGATGACGGACAACATCAAATATAACGGCGTGGATGAAGACAAACAGCGGCTGGCTTACTTAAAGAAAAATGGGGTTCAAGTTTACGGAGCGACCGTTACGGGACCTGTGCGCGAGCTGGAGAAGCTGAAGGAGGAGTCGGAATTTTGGGGATTCCGCTTGGGCCGCATCGAGGTATGGAATTGGAGTTAAGCCAGCCAGGCTGTGCTAAACCATTACATAATATGGAAGGGAAAAAGGCCTCAGCTTGAGGCCTTTTTTAAATTTAAGGAAGTGAAGGCAGACGATGTGGATCGGCAGCATGCCAAGGGGCATCTCTCCAGGCCAAATGGCGTGCAAGGATGCCCCTTCATAAACTACGTTAAATATTTATCTCGTAGAATATTCAGGTGATGAAGCTCATGACCGGCAATGACATAGGCGGCTGCCCGGGCGGAGAGCGGGTAATTGTTGAACGTGCCCTGGCGCAGCAGCGCTTCCTCCGTCAAACTTCCAACCAGCGTAATGGTAGACTGCCGGACGGCGGCATAATCCTTGAGGGCTTCCCGTAACGGAAGATGGCTGAAGGGTGAATTTTGGACAAAAATCTCCCGGTCGTACCCCGAGAATTCACGGGCATCTCCACGCGCGATGTAGAGGATGCGGTAGTTCCATAAGCGCTCTACATCGGCGATGTGTCCGACCACCTGTTTTAGACTCCATTTCCCTTCGGCATAGCGAACATTCGCTTGTTCTTCCGTCAGATCGCTGAGCGATCGTAACGTTTCATCATGTTGCCGCTGCAAAACTTCGGCAATATGGCCTTCGGGGACAAGAGAGACGTATTTTTCGGCGAGGGGTAAATATTCATTAGAATCAGGCCTTGTGTTCATAACAAGTTCCTCCAGATTAATTAATAAGAGCTTACGTTAAAATTTATGCCGACAGGTCAAAATGAATGAATGGATCAGGTTGCTTGCGCCCAGATCAGATGAACGATGCCGTTCCAATAGCGTTCTGTCTTGACGATGTTCAGTTCCGAGGCATTCGCAATCTGGATCATGTCCCTGTTGTAATGACAGCCGGATATCCGCCGTGCTGCCGGGTTGATCAGATGCTGAATAGCGCCAAGGAGCCGGTTCGTGCTCATGCCATGCTCCAGTAAATAAACGCGGCCGCCGGGTTTGGCCCAGCGATTGATTTTATTCAGAGCTTTGACCGGATCCTCATAGCCGCATAGCGACAGGGTGGATACAACACAATCATAGGAACGTTCCGGCAGCTCCAGCGTCTCGATATCCCGCTCTAGGAAATGGGCCCGGATACCCATCTCGGAGGCCATCCGCCGTGCACGGCTTAACATCTCGGGACTGAAATCGACAGCCGTTACGTTCACCTTGTCACGAGGATAGAAGGGGAAGTTCGCGCCGGCGCCGACAGCTACTTCAAGCACGCTACCCTCTACATCCTCAAGCAGCCGCTGTCTCCATTCACCGAGCCTGCGCTGTCTGGTGTTCCTTTCATATATCGCTGCCTGCTTATTGAACTTCCGAATGAGGGATTGCTTATTCACGCGGGATTCTCCGGGCAACGCCGGTTTTGATCGCCGCTTTCACGACAAGCTCGCGAATGGCTTTCACGACGTTCTGATTAAATACGCTTGGAATAATATACGACGGGTTGCGTTCCTCATCCGATACGGCGGATGCGATGGCTTCGGCTGCGGCCAGCTTCATCTCCTCATTAATCGTGGTTGCTCTGCAATCCAGGGCTGCACGGAAAATACCCGGGAAGCAGAGGACGTTGTTAATTTGGTTCGGATAATCCGAACGTCCGGTTGCAATGACGCCTACAATATCCTCGACCTCTTCCGGTTTAATCTCCGGCGTAGGGTTTGCCATTGCGAACACGATCGGATCTTTAGCCATGGCTTGTACGTCTTCGCGGCGAAGCAGGCCGCCGGCGGATAGGCCGATAAACACGTCGGCACCTTGGATCACTTCGCGCAGGGAACCTTCAACTTTATTCGGATTCGTATGCTCTGCGTACCATTGCCACATACTATTACTGTATTCTTTTCCAGCAACCAGCGCACCCTCGCGGTCTACGCCAATGATGTCCTTGACACCGGCCGACAGGAGGATTTTGCTGCATGCCACGCCTGCAGCGCCGATTCCGCATACAACGATCCTGACTTTATCGATTGATTTTCCGACAATTTTCAGGGCATTGATCAGTGCCGCATACAGAACGACCGCTGTGCCGTGCTGGTCATCGTGGAACACGGGAATATCCAGCTCATCCCGCAGTCGTTGCTCGATCTCGAAGCAGCGCGGGGAGGAGATATCCTCCAGGTTAATGCCGCCAAAAGCCGGTGCCATGGCTTTGATGCAAGAAATGATCTCTTCCGTATCCTGGGTATCCAGGCAGATCGGGAAGGAGTCTACACCTGCGAATTGTTTGAAGAGCATCGATTTTCCTTCCATCACCGGCATGGCCGCATAAGGGCCGATATTGCCCAAACCGAGCACGGCGCTTCCATCCGAGATGACGGCCACCGTATTTCTTTTAATCGTGAGCGTAAAGGCTTTTTTCGGGTCCTCCTGAATGGCTGCACACACCCGGGCAACATCTGGCGTATAGACGCGCGACAGATCATCGCGGTTTTGGATCGGGATTTTAGGCTGGGTTTCGATCTTGCCGCCGAGATGCAGCAGGAAGGTACGATCCGAAACGTTGACGAGCCGGACGCCTTTTAGATTTTTCACGGCATCTGTAATTTTTCCGATATCGACGCTGTCCGTGACCGTAATGGTAATATCGCGTACGGTAATGTGGCCGCTCGCCTGAATGACGTCGATGGCGACCATGTCTCCCCCGGCTTCAAATATGGTGGATGCTACCTGACCGAATTTGATTTCTTGTGTATTCATTTCTAGTCTGAGGATAATGCTCTTTCCTCCGAGTCCGTTGTTTTCCATGGTTACCTCCAAATGTTTGATCGACTTCGACATTCTCAGTGTATGTAACTATGCAAAATGTTAACGTTATCATAGTTCGCTGAGCAGTGGTCAATTTCCTGTTTCAGTATAAAGAAACCGTGATATATATAAGAAGGATTTTTTGGAAATGCAAAATGTCAGGAATTATTATCAAAAGCAGCTTATTGTGAAGGAGGGAGCACCATGAATGCCAGAATCGAGGAACTTGAAAAGCGTTTGACGACCCAGCATCATAAGGACCTGTTCCTTCAGATGAAGCATACGTTGAAAGCCGTTGACGATTTGGCCGAACAGCACCGGATCTACCAGGCCGTTCAGGCACTCAGCGGCACACGCATTGTAGGATCGGAGGAGAACGTGTATTTTGACACGTTGAATCAGGTCAAGGAGCAGATCATTCATACCCTTGAGCTTACGATCGAGGACTTGGAGCATAAAGGGGATAAGCATTATCAGAAACACTTTAAGGACGGCGTGGAATAGGAGCTGTTGCGCGGTCAAAACGGAAAGAACAGCATGGAACGAAAGCATGGTTCCCCCAGGGGAGGCATGCTTTTTTTGTGATTTTTTTCTGCAATTTCCGTGTGTTTTCATAACATTTCAGGTTACATATTTATCCAATTTCATTGAAATGTGTAACAAATCGTTGATTAGTGTTATGGGATAGGGCTTCCATATGCTTTAAAATAATTATAGTACTGGTAAAGCTTGGACGATGGTTATGGAAGATTTCCAAGTTTAATCAAGTTATCAGTCAAATTAAGAGGGTGACTACTGTATCAAAGAAAGGGAGGTGGGCCGAGCAGCCGGAGGTTGTGTAAACGCTTTATTTATTATCTTTTATATTAAAGGAGGATTAATTGTATGACTTTAAGTTTGCCGAACAAAGCTTGGCTCAAGAATCTGATCATTGCCGGTTCCACGATGTTGTTGATGACCTTGTTCATGGTATTATTTGCTGATAAAGCTTCTGCCCACGGATATGTCGATTCCCCAGGCAGCCGCGCCATTCTGTGTAAGCAGGGGCAAAATACCGATTGCGGCGCAGTCGTGTATGAGCCTCAAAGCTTGGAAGCTCCTAAAGGCTGGCCGAACGCAGGCCCTGCCGATGGCAAAATCGCCAGTGCAGGCGGCGTGTTCCCTAAACTTGACGAGCAATCCGCAACTCGCTGGAGCAAAGTAAGCATTTCCCCGGGAACCACAACGTTCCAATGGCATTTGACAGCCAACCATGCGACGGCAAGCTGGAAATACTACATTACAAAAGACGGCTGGAATCAAAATGCTCCTTTGAGCAGAGCTTCGTTTGATCTGACGCCTTTCTGCTCCATTAACTACGGCGGTGTAAAACCTCCGACAAACTATGCATCCACTTGTAACGTTCCTGCAAAGTCCGGTTACCATGTCATTCTGGCGGTATGGGAAGTAGCTGACACAGCTAACGCTTTCTATAACGTTATCGATGTGGACTTTGGCGGTGGTGGAACGCCGAACCCAGGCGTACCGGCACCGACAGGACTTACTTCCCCAGCCCAAACCAACAACAGTGTTTCCTTGGCATGGGCAGCTTCCACAGGTGCTTCCAGTTACGAAATCTACCGTGACGGATCCCTTGTAGGTACTTCCACAACAACCTCCTATACCAATACGGGGTTAGCCGAAGGAACGTCCTATACGTATACTGTGGTCGCCGTCAGCAGTACGGGCAGCAAATCATCCGCATCCGCTCCGCTTACCGTATCAACATCCGGAAGCGCAGCGACCTATCCGGCATGGAGCGCAACAGCCGTTTATTTAGGTGGCAGCAAAGTCAGCCACAACGGCGTGAACTATGAAGCAAGATGGTGGACTCAAGGCGAAACTCCTGGATCTGCCGAAGTTTGGAAGGTCATTCCTTAATCGATAGGGTGAGAGATCCGGCGTCTTATGACTGCCGGATCTTTTTTTTAGGCAGCCGGGCAGGGAATGAGAGAGTGGGGGGAGATTTCCTTTTGTTACTTCCATTAATAAGCGTAGAGGAAATAGCTTCCGTCGGCTACGTATTGTCCCTGGTGGCTCTTGAAATTACCGATCGAAATGTTGTGGGTTCACTGACTGTCGATGTTCTTCATTCGATGATTTCATGGCTTTCGTCAACTTTAACGGACCCTAGTTCCGTTATTTAAGATCATAACCCGATTTTTCACAATGTACCGGACTCCAGATCCGCTATTATGAGAAATACGGGAGCAAATACCGACTAAAACCGCAAATAAGGTCCGCTGGGTCGGCTAAAGTTACTAAAAGAGCTGTTTTCTATGAAATAAGGTATTCTGAGTCCGTTAGGAATAAAGAACAAGTACATCGTGCGCACTGCTCCCTGAGCGCACGGTGCGTGGCCCGGGGCATGCTTGGATCGACTGTCGACCGTTGAGTTTTGGACATATTGAATGATATGGCGATCGTATTTTTGGACATATTGAACGAAATAGCGATCGTAATTTTTGGACGTTCAGTGAATTATCTGCTTATTGCTTTTGGTCTAAGCGGGGGGATGGCGAAAAAAGAGCGGGCATGGATGGGAAACATAGCAGTGGAATATAAATAAACAAGCTGCCAGCAAGCAGCAGCTTGATAAGGCACCCCTAGGGGTGCCTTATGTGTTATCTGTAAGAAGGATGTTCAGGTATGCCGAGGTACGCAAAGGTACGCAAAGGAATGCCTAGGTGTGCGAAGGAATGCTGATGTACACAAAGGTATGCAAAAGATGCAAGGTACACAAAGGTATGCAAATTATGAAAGTATGCAAGGTACGCAAGGTACGCAAGGTATGCACAGTATGAAAGTATGCAAGGTACGCAAGGTATGCAAGATATGCAATGTATGCAAAGTATGAAGGTATGCAAAGTGTGAAAGCCTCAAACTCTGTACACGGTAATGCCCCGTTCCTGGAACGGCTTGATATCCGAGTCGGAAGCCTCAGTGCCGGTGACAAGAGTATGTATCGCGCTGTTGGGGGCGACCGTGTGCAGAGACAGCTTGCCGATCTTGCTGTGGTCGGTGACAACGACAATTTCACCTGCGGCCTGAATCATGTTCTGCTTGGCCGGGACGAGCAGCGCTTCCGGGTGCATGAGGCCATGCTGAGGATGCAGGGCAGGGGTACCGATAAATGCTTTCTCGACATGCAGGGATTTCAGCACATGGTCGGTAAACATGCCGTTTAGCATGTAACTCGAGGGGTACAGCTCCCCGCCGGTCAGGATGACTTTGATGCCCGGAGCATCGCGAAGTTCGACGGCGACGTTCATATCGTTCGTAATGACCGTAATGTCCGAGCGGTGCACAAGATGCGTTGCAATATGAAGGGTGGTTGTTCCCGAATCAATGATGATATTCTCCCCGTCTTCCACGAGAGAAGCCGCGAGCTGACCGATGCGTATTTTCTCGTCCCGATGAAAGTTGGTTCGCTCATTAAAGGACGGCTCGTTATGCGTCCATTGCTCCATGATGACCCCGCCATGCGTGCGTTTCAAAGCGCCCTCCTGTTCTATCTCCGCCAGATCGCGGCGGATGGTTGCCGTGTGAACACCGAATTCAGATGCCAGCGCAGCAACCGTTGCTGTTCGGTATTGCCTTACATAATCAATAATCCTTTTCTTTCGTTCATGTGCTAGCAATCGATAATTTCTCCCTTCCTAAATAGACAATGAGCTGTGCAGGTACGTTTGTACATACAATGCGCACTTTTGCTCTTTTATGCTTAAGGATTCCATGTCTATCTAGTGTACTCCCAGTATGTTAATGCCATGTTAAATCCCTTGATGCGAAGCGAATTTACAAAATCCGTACGAAGGTCTAACACTCTCCTAATATTGCACATCTACAATCGAATTAAATAAAAATGAACAAAAGTGATCATTACATGTGCATTTGGTGCGTACTTATTATCAGATGCATGTAAGGTTTTCATTTTTATGGATTCATTTATTATTCGCTTGTCATGACAGCATCATTACACTTTCGTGAGGGGGATCGCTCTTGGCATCCATTGAATTTGTGAAAGTAAGCAAGTCGTTTGATCGTCAAACCGTCATACAGGACCTGGACCTTACCATCGAGGACGGAAAATTCACCGTGCTGGTCGGTCCGTCAGGCTGCGGGAAAACAACGCTCCTAAGGATGATCGCGGGTATTGACCCTCAAACCTCCGGTTCCGTTCTTATCGATGGCAAGGATGTTACGCGCATTGCGCCGGGTAAACGCGGCGTGGCCATGGTATTCCAGAATTACGCGATCTACCCGACCATGTCGGTCCGCGAGAATATCGAGTTTGGTCTCGTGAACAACAAGGTTCCCAAAGCCGAGCGTACACGTCTGGTGGAGACCATAGGGGCAACCGTTGGACTGAACGATTACTTGGATCGCAAGCCATCCACCTTGTCCGGCGGACAACGGCAGCGGGTGGCTTTGGCCCGGGCGATGGTTAAGAATCCGTCCGTTTTCCTGATGGATGAGCCGTTGTCCAATCTGGATGCCAAGCTCAGGGTTCAGATGCGGATCGAGCTGATTGAGCTGCATAAGAAGCTGGGAACGACCTTTGTCTATGTGACCCATGACCAAATCGAGGCCATGTCGATGGCAGACACCATCGTCCTTATGAACAAAGGCATCATACAGCAGGAAGCGCCGCCTGAAGTGGTGTACCGGGAGCCCAGCAATCTGTTTGCGGCCCAGTTTATCGGGGTTCCCCCCATGAACATTGCGCCGCTTGGCGACGATCGCACCACATTCGGATTCCGTCCGGAGAGCGTCGTGATCGGCACAGAACCGGAGTCGTTTCATTATACGACCAAGGGGGAGGTCATCACGCGCGAAATGCTGGGATCCGAGACGATTTATCAGGTGAGGACAACGGAGGGCCAGGCATTCATGGTGAAGTGTCAGGATGACCAGTTCCATGTCGATCAGGAGGTACATCTCGGCGTACCGGCGGATAAATTGTTTTTCTTCGGAGCGGATGAGAACCGGATCGAAGCGCAGGACGTCCGCTATAGGGAGTTCATGGAGCGGCTGAGAGGGCTGGCTCATGGATAAGAAGCGGATCTGGGAAGGGATCAGGCCCTATGTGCTGATCGCGCCGGCCATGGCTGGTATCATACTGTTTGTGATGTATCCGGTAGGTTATCTGATTTACTTAAGCCTGTTCAAATACAACCTGATGAACAAGGATAAGAGCAAGTTTGTCGGACTGGACAATTTCACCCAGATTCTGGGCCGCGGGGATTTCTACAAAGCGCTCTGGAACACGTCCATCTACACAGTCGGCGTCGTTATTCTAACCATGCTGCTATCCTTGCTGATTGCGGTATGGCTTAACAAGAAGGGGCGTTTCAATTCGGTCGTTCAGGCCGGGATTTTTACGCCGCACGTCGTTTCGATTGTGTCGATCTCATTGGTCTGGCTGTGGCTGATGGAGCCGAATCAAGGACTTCTCAACTATATCTTCAAGCTGGTGGGACTCCCGCCGTCCGCATGGCTGCAAAGCTCCAAGACCGCATTGATTTCCGTCATTATCGTATCGGTCTGGCAGGCTATCGGCTATTACACCTTGATTATCGTGGCAGCCCTGCAGAGCATATCGCCAAGCATTTATGAAGCGGCTGCGCTGGATAATGCCAGCAGGTTCAAGGTGTTTTATAAAATCACATTGCCGATGATTTCGCCGCAGCTGTTTTTTATCCTGATCATCATGACGATCGGTTCCTTCAAAGTCTTCGATACCGTTCAGGTGATGACAGGTGGAGGACCGAATAATGCAACGACTACGCTTGTGTATTACATATACGGCTTCCGGACGACCAATATCGGTTATTCGGCCGCGACAGGCGTTGTGCTTATGGCCATTATCGGTTTGCTCACGTTCATTTATTTCCGGCTGCTGTCCAAAAAGGTCCATTATCAATAAGGCTTTGGCCATGCAGAAAGGAGGCACAGTTTGAAGACCTTTGACTTAAAAATCGTATGGACAATGCTAGGTTATTTGCTGAAAGCCGCGGTGCTCATGATATTTATCTTCCCGTTTCTGTGGATGATCTCCACCTCGCTCCAGACATTCCGGGAAACGATGACGTTTCCGCCAACGTGGATTCCAGCCTCGCCGCAGTGGGGCAACTTCGCGGAGGCGATGCAGGCAGGTCCTTTTCTGACCTATTTCAGGAACTCGGTTGTTGTCACGGGATCCATCATCGTTCTGCAGTTCCTGATCATGATCCCGGCCGCGTATGCATTTGCCAAGTATAAGTTTCCGGGAAAAACGCTGCTGTTCGGCATGATCCTGCTGGCCTTCATGATCCCGGGCCAGGTGACGTTCATTCCGGTCTATCTGATGATGGCCGATTGGGGATTGGTCAAAACCCTGCTGCCGCAGATTATCCCGTTCATCTCGAATGCCTTCGGCATCTTCCTGCTGCGGCAATATTTCATGCAGATTCCGGAGGAAATCATTGAAGCGGCCCGCCTTGATAATGCGAGCGAATTCAAAATCATTCGAAAAATCATGATTCCCATGTCGAAGCCGGCACTGGCTACCATTGCGCTGTTCAGCTTTGTCAGCCACTGGAATGACTATTTCTGGCCGCTCGTCATGACCGATTCTGCTGCTGTCCGGCCGCTGACCCTGGGGATCGCCATGCTAAGGGAGACTGAGGGCATCAGCAACTGGCATATCATTATGGCCGGGAATGTGATTCTGGTGGTGCCGATCCTGCTTGTGTATGTATTCTGCTCGAAACACATCGTGAAGGCTTTTGTTTATTCAGGCATTAAATAATTACAGGAAATGACAGGGTTCAGCAATTCATAATCGAATAATTAATGGAGGAATGAGTCATATGAAATCCAAATGGTATACACTGCTATCCGTCATCATGCTGTTCAGTTTGCTTGCCGCATGCGGTGGCGGGGGAACTTCCAGTGATCCAGGCGTAGCCCCGGGCAGCGGGGGAACCGAAGCCCCGTCCGGAGACAAAGGGAAAACCACGGTTCAGTTCTGGCACTCGCTGGGCGGCAAGAACGGGGAATACATGGACGCGCTCATCCAGCGTTTTAATGCATCCCATGAGGATATCGAGGTGATAGGCACCTTCCAGGGAAGTTATGACGAGACGGTAACCAAGCTGCAGCAAGCGATAGCATCCGATACCGGTCCGGACGTCAGTATGCTGGAGCGAGCCTACGTTCAGATGTTCGCCGATTCGGAAGTGCTTGAAGATCTGACGCCTTATCTAGAAGGCTCTGGCATCAGCGTCGAAGATTTTACGCCGGGACTGATGGGACACTCCACCTTCAATGATCAATTAGTATCGCTGCCGCTGAACCGTTCCACCCCGATTCTGCATGTGAACAAAACATTGCTGGATGAGCAGGGTCTTCAAATTCCGACCACATGGGAGGAGCTGAAGGAGGTCGCCAATGCGCTGGTGGTTAAGGAAGGCAGCGAGTATAAGCGCTACGGCGTTACGATGCCTTATGACACTTGGTATCCGATTGCCATGATCTCGCAGGCTGGCGGCACTTTTTTCAACGATGATAATACGTCGATCGGCTTCGGGGATAACGGCGCAGGCGCCAAGATGTTCACTTACCTTAAAGACCTGCAAAGCACAGGCGCCTTGTATTATCCGCCGGCTCAGGATTCCGGCAACATTGTGAACAGCATGTTTGTGGAAGGCAAGGTCGGAATGATGTATCAATCGACGGGATCGATTGGCGGGCTGTCCAGCGCGGTGGATTTCGATTACGTGACGGCATTCCTGCCTAAGGACGAAGTATATGCGAATCCGACCGGAGGCGCGAATGTGACGATGCTGTCCTCTTCCAAGAACAAGGAAGCGGCATGGGAGTTCATCCGGTGGATGGAGATGGAAGAGGAAGGCGGTCTTGAATTTATTTTGCAATCCGGTTATCTGCCTTTCACGAAGAAGATGGTAGAGTCGGAGAAGATCCAAGAGCTGTGGGCCAAGGAACCGAACCGCAAAGTCGCCTATGATCAGCTGGAATTTGCGACCGATACCAATAAGGACGTAGCATGGCCGGAGATTATGCATGAGTTCTTCTCGGCCATAGAAGCGATCATGTACGACAGCAAGGATATTCCGGCTACGCTGGATACCTTCAAGAAAGAGACGGAACGGATTTTGGCCCAATAACAACTGGTAAAGGAGTGGCAGGACATATGATCGAACGACTACGGGAACCATCCTGTACGATGGTGGCTGCACATCGCGGGTATAAATCAGCTTATCCGGAAAATACGCTGCTGGCCTTTCGCAAGGCGCTGGAGTTAGGGGTAGATATGCTGGAGTTTGATCTTCGGCTGACGCGGGATAAGGAAGTGGTGGTTATCCATGATGCAACGGTTCAGCGCACGACGAGCGGCGCCGGCGAGGTGAGGGATTATACGCTTGCAGAGCTGAAATCCCTCGATGCGGGCGGCTGGTTCGCTCGGGAGTTTGAGGGATTGAAGATCCCGACGCTTGCGGAGCTATGCGAACTGCTCCGGGAATATCCCGAAGTTCTGTGCAACGTGGAGATTAAGCCAAGCCCTGATGCTATAGAGGCAGCAGACCTGGCGATTGATGTGCTGAACCGATACGGGTACCTGCCGCGCTGTGTATTCACCTGCTTCGATGCAGAAGTTCTGACCCATATTCATGATACGCATGGACTGAAGACCCAGGGTTTTCCTGGCGAGAAAATGTCCCGATTTGTCCTCGGCGAGGATGGAACCTACTCCAAGATGTGGGCAATCGGCGTGGAGATGCCGCTGCTTACGCCGGAGCTCGTTGCCCGGTTTCAGGAGCAGGGACTGCTGGTCTGGAGCTATTGTCCGGACGATGAGGAGGGTGTCCGCTATTCGCTGGAATGCGGGGTTACCGGCATGACCTGCAATGACCCGCTGCCGGCGATGGCTGTGATCGGAAAGAAGGGCACTCCGATATGACCTCCATTTTATCGAATGTCCGAAGTTTGGCGGCGGACTTACCTGCTAGGCAGCTTTCGAATCTGGATGAAGTGGAGCTGGTTCGGATCCAGTCCGGAGCTCTGCGCGAGGTCGCGGGTTACCTTGAGACGAAACGCTGGACCTCGGTGGTGATGGTCGTCGACGGCAATACCTATGACGTAGCGGGCCAGCCGCTTGCGAGCCTGCTCACGAAATCCTCGATTCAGGTCCAAGTCACCAGGCTTCATCCGGACCGGAAGGGAGATGTTATCGCGGATGAGGTTTCCCTGATTCAGGTCATACTGGATATCCAGCAAAGCGGGGCGAAGGCGGTGCTGGCGGTAGGCGGGGGAACGATTCATGATATTAGCCGGTATGCTGCCTATACCGCGGGTATTCCGTTCATCTCTATACCCACGGCCGCTTCGGTGGATGGATTTAATTCCAAGGGAGCACCCATCATTATACGAGGGGAGAAAAAGACGATTCCGGCCATTGGACCGAGCGCGATTTTTGCGGACGTCGATATTCTCATGTCGGCTCCCCCACAGCTTACCGCAGCCGGGTTCGGGGATATGCTGGGCAAGTATACATCCCTGTTCGACTGGAAATTCGGAAGCCTGGTGGCCGATGAACCCTATTTGCAAATCTCGGCGGATATTACGCGATCTGCGCTTAACCAGTGCGTGAAAGGGATGAAACAGATTGCGGAGCGAACCGAGGAGGGGGTGCGCCTCTTAATGGGTGCGCTCGTCGAATCCGGCTTAGCCATGCTGCTGTTCGGTCAATCCCATCCGGCTTCAGGCTCGGAGCATCATCTGTCCCACTATTGGGAGATGGAGTTTATCCGGCTGGGGGAGAAGCAGCTGCTGCACGGTGCCAAGGTAGGTGCCGCTTGCGTGGAAATCTCGAAGCTGTATCACCGTCTCGGGGAACAGGGGCTTGAGTTGAACAAAGGCGCCCCCCAGGGTGCGGATGACGCTGCACTTCGGATCATGCAGCACTGGAATGAAATCCGGTTGCATATAACGCAAATCCCGGAGCCGGCAGAGCTGGCTGATATGATGCGAACGGTCGGCGGACCGGCTGGAGTGTCGGAGCTTCCGATCAAGAGCGAATTGTTGAAGCGGAGCCTGGGTGAGGCTCACAAGGTTCGAAACAGCCGGTACACGCTGCTCCATGCTTACAATGAACAAGGATATCTGTTCGTAAATTAAGAATCCACATGCAATGAAATAAGGCTGTTCCCTAAAAGCGGATTATTCTGCTTGATAGGGGACAGCCTTCTTTGCTTTTATCTTAGTCCGTGTGGTCTTCCGGAGATGGCCAGCCGCCCCAGAGACTAACGGTGTTGCCGTCCGGATCGGTAAAGCTGAAGCTGTAGCCACCGTCCGAAATGTACCTCATATCGCTGACGGTTACTTTTTTGTCCTGAAGATGCCGGTATACCTCATGAATTTCGTTCACCTGCAATTGGACAATGGATTGAAGATTCCCTTGCATATCCGTAAATTCCAGGCGAGGCACTTCTTCCGTTTGTACTAAGCCGAATCCGACGTCGCCAATGCACAGCCAGGCTGCAGGATCACCTGGGGTAAACGGGAAGGTCAGCGTGACGCCAAGCACCTCCTGGTACCATTTGAGTGATCGTTCCACATTTTTTACTGGCCATTGAATGACGGCTACCCGCTGCGGGATTGTTGCCATTGATTATACACTCCTTTCAGATGGTCCTAACCAGATTAGGCATCGCTGATTGCGATTTTACTTATTAAACGGAAGTTGAGGGTGCAAAAGAAACGGGTCTGAAAAAAATATTTGTCGTAAAGGTAAGCAAATGTCCGTCTGGATCCCGGAAGGTAAAGGACAGCGTCTCGCCTGAACGCTGAACATCGCGAAGAAGGATGTTCTGCGAACGTATGGACAGGTAGGCATTGGCGATCGCGTAGGGATTGGCAGACCGAAAACCTTGAAGCAGCTGTTCAAACCAAGCGAAGGGAGGGCCTATAACTTGACTTGATTCCTTGGTTGACACTTCCTGTATATCCTGCTTGACGCTGAAACTTTTCAACCGTTTTCGGGCCCTTTTCAAAGCTTCCTTAACCGCCCCTTCCGTACTGTGGATAAGCTGGGCTGCTTCTTTGGCTGTATAGGAGAAGACATCGACAAGGATAATGAGGACCGTCTGAAGGGCGGTGAGTTGAGATGTAAGCAGCTCCAACGATTCCCTTACCAAGATGCATTGGTCATGGTACGCCTCATGTTTGCCGGCATCTGCCTGTAGAACGGGCTTTTTGTTCTGTTTACGGTACATATCGATCCAAGTGGTCTGCGCTATCCGGTATAGATAGGCTTTGGTAACCTTCCGATTAGGCGTCTGTTCAAGAGCGTGATGGACCTTGATCAGCGATTCTTGCACGATATCCTCAGCGTCCCACTTGGAGCCGGATGCAAGCTGCATGCAATAACTCCTAAGGTCGGGCAATAGCTGGGATAAGTCTTCGTTGAATGGAAATGTCACAAACCTCACTCCTCCTCAGGGTGCTGATACATTCCATATAAACTCAGGAAATTCCTGCAACATGTTGGCAGGGACTAAAGATGTATGAAAATATTTATATATATTTAAATCTTTTGAACTAGATAAACTCCTGGATTTTCGCTCTCTCACGTTAATGTCGAATTGTGTAAAATGTCTCATTAACCTCTCAAAAAACGAACATACCCTACCGATAACTAATAAAGTGGAGTCTTATTTCACCATTTTATACCATGATTTTTCGATGTGATTTGTTCATTTTTGTTTGTAGAGAGAAAGTCCTTACAGAAAAAAGAGCACTTGCAAAAATTTTGGACGAATGATCGGATAGGACCCAGGAACTATTTTTTTTGGGGGGGTTATCAGCATGCTTAAGAGTCTCAAGCAAAAAATGATTACAATGATTTGTTTGCTCTTGCTCGTCAGTCTTGGATCCGTCTTTGCCGTAACTTACAACCGGTCATCTGACTTACTGCAGGAGAGCTTGGACAAGGAAGCACAGCTTAGAGCAGAAAAGCTGGCGCTTCAGATCGATCAATTTCTTGACGTGGAAATTGCCAAGGTTGAGAGCGTGGGGAAATTTATAACAGGGAATAAAGAGCAGGATCTGCAGTTGATTCAGGCTGCACAGGAAGTGAACCCGGAATTTGAGACCTTCTTCTTCTCGTACGACTTGACGGGGAAGAACGTCATTAACTTTCTGGGCGAGGTGACCGATGTGTCCGATCGCGTCCATTATCAGGAAGCCGGGAAGGGAGAAGGCAAGCTGGTTGTATCCGAGCCGGTGCTTTCCAAGCGTACGGGAAACAACATTGTAACGATGATCATTCCGTTGATGAAGGATGGAAAACAGTACGGTTATATGGGCTCTACGCTTCCGATCAACGAGGTGCAGAAAAAAGTATCCTCCCAAACCTTTGGAGACACCGGATACGCTTTTCTTTTGAGCAAAGCGGGAACGTTCATGTGGTATCCGCAAGAGGAACTTGTTCTACAAATGACTGTGAAGGAGGTTAATAGTGCGGAATTAACGAAGGCCTACGAGGAGGTCAGTCAAGGCGCACCTGGCGAGTTCGATTATGTATTGGAAGGTACCAAGTACTCGGCTGCCTATGCGCCATCCAATTTGAATTGGGGCATATTCGTAACGGCACCGACCAAGGAGCTGAATGCTCCGATCACGGAGATGTCGGTTACGTTAGTCATTATTTCCGTTGCCGCGCTGGTCGTTTCCGCCGGTGCAGCGGTTTGGTTCACGGCACAGATCGTCCGGCCGATCCGCAGGCTCAACACGGCAGTTAAGGAAGTTGCGGCAGGCGATTTGACCAAGACCATTCAGGTTAGCGGCAAGGATGAAGTTGCCGTCCTTTCCGGCGATTTTAACCAGACAGTATCGCATCTGAAGCATCTGGTCCTCGGTGTGAATGATTCCTCCCGACAAGTTATGTCGGTAACGGAGACCGTTTCGAGCGGGGTGGAGACGGCTATGGACAGCGTGGATCGTATCGGCGCCTCCATTCGTCAAATTGCCAGCGGCGCGAATGCTCACGCCTCAAGCTCCAACGAAATCGCCGTATCGATGAGTGACATGGCTAGCGGGATCGTCAAAATAGCCGAAACGTCCTCCATGGTATCTGAAGCTGCACAGGAGGCGGCAAGTCAAGCGGAGACCGGATCGGTTGTCGTTGAACAAGCGGTGAAGCAGATCGGCAACATCGGCGCGGGCACGACCAAGGTCGGCACGGCAATTGAGCGCTTGAATGAGCGTTCTTCCGAAATCGAGCAGATTCTGAGCTTCATCACGGAAGTGACCTCCCGGATTCGCTTGCTATCCTTGAATGCTTCTATTGAAGCAGCCAGAGCAGGCGAGCATGGACGCGGCTTTGCAGTCGTGGCTGAAGAAGTCAAGAAACTGGCTGGACAATCCGAGGTATCGACCGATCAGATCGCGAAGCTGATAACGGAAATCCGCGAGGACACAATTAACGCCGTACAGGTGATGGACGTAAGCCGGAAGGATGTACAGGATGGAATTGCGCTGATTGAAGAGGTGCGCGAGAAATTCGATAACATTTTGAGTGCGACACGCAACGTGGCTGACCACATTCTGGAGGTATCGGCAGCTTCCGAGGAAATGTCGGCGGGATCCGAACAGGTCAGCGCTTCGGTGGAAGAGCTGAAATCCATCGCAGATCTGACTTCCAGCGACGCCCAAAATGTGTCTGCCGCTGTGGAAGATCAAATCTCAACCATCAAGGAAATTTCGAACTCCGTTAAACATCTGGAGACGGTCGCTCAGGAGCTTAGCAAAGAGCTTGCCAAATTCAGGCTTTAACATTCCGTTCTTATGGACCGCACGTATGGGTACTTGAGAGGGGGGATACCTGGAAGAAAAGAGGCTCAAATCGTAACGAGGAAGGCAGTAAGTCACGGAAAGTACCAGTAAGTACCAGCAAGACGATGATCAGAGTGTTTCAGGCAGATCGATGCCGCTGCCAACCAAGGGGCATCACGATGTACAACTAGATGAAAACTGGAGGAAATGAAGACATGGCTAAGAATTGGAAAAAGGTATTACTAGCAGGGGTAGTCAGCTTATCATTGGTGGCAACGGGTTTTGCTGCAAACGAAGTGCTCACATCACCGGAGGTATCCGCTAAATCAGCTTCGACCAATGCACCCGGACAACTTAAGAAACAATCGGCTTCCCAGCTCGACGAAATTATCGAAAGAGGCTACATCCGGGTTGGTATGACAGGGGATTACAAACCGTTTACATATTTAAATCCTGCTACAAAAGAGTATGAAGGTTATGACGTTGACGCTATGGAAGAGCTCGGTAAAGATCTAGGCGTGGAAGTTCGTTACGTCAACACCACATGGTCCAACATGATGAAAGACCTGCAGGCTGATAAATTCGATATCGCAGTGGGCGGCGTTACCCGCAACACGGCAAGACAAAAAACGGCTTATGTATCCCAAGGGTACATTTCCTTCGGTAAAGCCCCATTGATTCGTGCTGAAGACAAGGACAAATACCTGACGATTGAAGACATTAACAAACCTTCGGTTCGCATTGGCGTGAATCCGGGCGGAACGAACGAGGTGTTCGTACGCGAGCATCTGACGAAAGCTAATGTGACTGTCGTTCCAAATAATCTGGATATCCCGCATTTGGTGGCGGACGGTACGTATGATGTGATGATTACCGATACGATCGAAGCGATTACGTATGCAAAAGCAGATTCCAGACTGTATGCTGCATTGACGGATAAGCCGTTCACGAACAGTGAAAAAGGCTACATGATTCCTCGCGGCGACTTTGAATATGCAAGCTATCTGGAAATGTGGATTGACGAAATGAAGCTGCAAGGCAAGTTTGCGGACATTCATAAAAAATGGTTGGAGTAGGTTGAATCAGGCTATGAGCAGATAGCCAATCCCTGCCAGCAGACCAGGCTGAAGAGCCTGGTCTGCTGGCTTTTTCGTTTTGTCCAATAAAGTGAAGAGGGCGTCCCCTCGGCGTCCGGGAGGTTTACCAACCAAGCAAAAAGGGTAGTAAATAGACATGGACTTTGACCAAAACTACATCAGGATATGAAACGGGGGGCAGACCATGAAGCTTGGTACAAGGATCGCGGCGTGTTTGGTGATGGTATTGATGCTGGCCGCGTGCGGTGCAAAAGAGGAATCGGGACGCGTGCAGATTGAATTTTTTCAGAATAAGCCTGAGGCTAAGGGCTCCTTTGACGCACTAATTGAGAAATTTAATCAATCCCAGTCCGAGATCAAGGTTGTTCAGGTGAATCCGCCGGATGCGGAGACCGTACTCAAGACAAGAGTTGTCAAGAATGATATTCCTGACATTATCGGCATGGGTGCAACCGATACGTATTCATTGCTTGCGCAAAGCGGCATATTTATGGATTTGACGAATAATCCGCTGCTGAGTCAGGTGGATGAGACCTATGTTCAGATGCTGAAAGACGTAGCGGGGATGGACGAGGTTACAGGCATTCCTTATTCAACGAACGCTAACGGCGTCATGTACAATCCGGAAATTTTCAAGGAATTGGGGCTCAGCGTTCCCAAGACCTGGGACGAGCTGTTAGCTACGGCGCAGAAGGCCAAGGATGCGGGGATAATCCCGTTTTATTTCACTTATAAAGACGATTGGCAGACGGTGCTGCCGTTTAACGCATTGGCATCCAATCTGGAAGGCATAGAGTTTTACATGGATCGCCGGGGAGGCACGGTAACGTTTGCCGAGAAGTATCGAGAGATTGCGGAGAAGCAGCTCGCGTTGATGGACTATGGCCATGGGGATAACTTCGGCAAGAACTACGCGGACGGCAACCGGGGGTTTGCGAGGGGTGAATCGGCCATGTATATCCAGGGAACCTGGGCAATTCCGGAAATCCGGAAGGCCAATCCGGATGCGCCGATCGGCTTCTTTCCTTTGCCAACCGGCGATAATCCGGAGGAGAATAAACTGATTTCGGGCGTTGATACTCTACTGGCTATTTCCGAGGATTCGAAGCATAAAGAGGAGGCTCAGCGTTTCATTCAGTTTCTGCTGGAGCCTGAGAATAGCAAGCAATATATTACGGAGCAAACGCTGTTCTCGACCGTTGAGGGCGTAACGCAGGATGATCCTGCCGTTGCAGAGCTGCTGCCTTATCTGGAGCGGGGCCAAGTTATCGACTTTGCCGATCACTATATTCCTGCCGCTGTGCAGCTGAACTCGGTGATCCAATCCTTCCTCCAGAACAGGGACATTGACGGGTATCTACAGAAGCTGGACACCGAATGGGACAAGGTAGCGGACAGACGCTAACGGAGCGATCAACGCTGTGACACGATATCCATGAGCATTGAGGAGGACCCAACATGAACAAGCGTCTTATGCCTTATTATTTGATGACCGTGCCAGCGGTCGTGCTGTTCTTCGTATTTCTGACACTGCCGGCCTTGCAGGGGGTGTATTACTCCTTCACGAACTGGAATGGATTCGGCGATAACTTCGATTTCATCGGATTCAAGAACTACATCAATCTGTTCAAGGACGGTAACGTGGGCAATGCGTATTGGTTCACATTCAAATTCGCGGTCGTGGTAACCATCCTGATCAACATCTTCAGTCTGCTGATTGCCATGGGGCTAAATGCCAGAATCAAAGCGAGGAATTTCCTCAGAGGCATCTACTTTCTTCCGAATATTCTGAGTGTGCTGATCGTTGGTTACATCTTCAACTATCTGTTCTCGAATGTGTTTACCATCTGGGGCCAAAATCTGGGGATCGAATGGCTGTCCACCAATATTCTGGGCAGTGAACAGCATGCCTGGATCGGTATCGTGGTGGTAGCGGTATGGCAGGGCATAGCATATAACACGATCCTGTATCTCGCGGGGCTCCAGACTATCCCTCAAACACTGTACGAGGCGTCCAACCTCGATGGGGCGAACCGCTGGCAGGAATTTTGGAAAATAACGTTTCCGCTGATCGCGCCATTCTTTACGATCAACATGGTGCTTGCGATGAAGAATTCCCTGATGGTCTTTGACCAGATCGTCGCCCTTACCAACGGCGGTCCAGGTCGGGCCACGCAGTCCATCTCCCATCTGATCTACACCGGCGGCTTCGAGGGAGGGGAGTTTGCCTATCAATCCGCGAACTCCGTGATCTACTTCATCCTGATTGCCACGATATCGATTGTGCAGATTCGGTTCCTGCAGAGAAGAGAGGGGGACATGTAATGCGGACGAAAACCAACTGGACGGTGATGATTCTCATCACATTGGGGACGATACTGATCCTGTTCCCGCTGTATATGACAATCACGATTGCGCTCAAAACGCCGGAGGACATGCTGGCTTCCGTGTTCGGCCTGCCGAAGGAGCTTCATTTCGAGAATTTTACGAATGCCATTCGAATGACCAATTTCTTCAACGCGCTGGGCAATAGTGCGATGGTAACGACGGCAACGGTGGTACTGACCCTGCTGACCAATTCGCTTGTCGCTTATGCCATTGCCCGCAATATGAACCGAAAGTTCTTCAAGGGTTTATACTTCTATTTCATCAGCGCTATGTTCATTCCGTTCCCGATTATTATGCTGCCGCTGGTCAAGCTGACAGCCGGGTTCAATATGACGAACCTGGTCGGGTTGACCATCCTGCATACCGTGTATGCATTGGCATTTAACGTATTTGTGTATGTTGGTTATATTAAATCCATTCCGGTTGCGCTGGAGGAAGCGGCTCGGGTGGACGGCACGTCGACTTGGGGGACCTTTTGGAGAATCATATTCCCGATTATGGCACCGATCAATGCGACGGTAGGCATTCTGATCTGCCTTTCGACTTACAATGACTTCCTGCTGCCGCTCATCATTATCAGCGATACGGATTCCTACACGCTGCCGCTTGTGCAGTATATTTTCCAGGGGCAGTTCAATACAGATTTCAATCTGGCCTTTGCTTCATATCTGATGGCGATGCTGCCGATGATCATTATTTATCTGTTCGCCCAGAAGTGGATCATCAATGGCATTACGCAGGGAGCTGTGAAATAAGGAGCGGCTCGGTCCGATCCAAGTTTCCTTCGACGGACAGAGCCTGAACCGGATGCTGTAGGATAGAGGTACGCCAGAGGTTAGTCGTGTATGTGCATGTGCGGCCTGCTAAAATTAACAAAAAGCTGTACTCCGGCATGATATCCATGATGTCATGCCAGGAAATACAGCTTTTTTTTGCTGTTATAAGGACCACCTCCCGCGAAAGGGCCCTTGCTTAAGGCTTTTCCATTTTATAATTGCAGCATGTTCCGTTTCTCCGCATCCGGGTCCTCGATGATCCTGCTGTCGTTGTTGAATATCATCGTTGAGCGCGATGCCGGATCATAAGCTGGCCACGGCAGCGCCTCCGTATCCGGCGAACCATGGCGCGCAAATGATATCCAAGCATCCTGCATCCGGTTGGACAGGGCTTGCGTGGCGGCATCGACTTGAACACCGATGTTCTGAAACAGCGCCAGGGTGTTAAATACAAACGGTATCTCCAGGGCATGCATCGCTTTGCCGAGAACCGGATGATTTGGCAGCGTCCAATCGAATCGGTACATCCATACCGGCGCGTGTTTGCTCTGAGCGGAAGCGAATTGCAGGGCCGAACGCCAGAAATACAGGTCAGTCATAATCTGGGCATGTCCGTCGATGCTGTACGGGTATTCCTTGGTGATAGGCGCGGCATCCTGGATACCGGTCATCATTTCAACGGTGCGTACAAGATCGTCTTCCTTCACAAGCGGCATGTCCGGCCGGAAGAACAAGGCGCCTTCATCGAGATTTGTGCCGATCAGGATCGGCACGTCCTTGGCCCAGCCCGATTGAACAGCCTGCAGCGGATCATGAGGCAAAGTGCCCGGTTCCAGCACCGGTTGGAAGATCATGCTGACACCAGGGCCAAATCGTTTCTTCAATCGTTCCCCGGCTTCGAATATTAACTCACCTGTGAGTGATTCAAGCTCATGGACCTTATCAGGCGAGATGTCCAGCTCCTTAAGCAAACCTGCCGTTACCATTTTTGCCTGTTCCGGAGCCATGACTTGGGCAGCGCCGCTTTGCATGATAGCCCGGTGAAACAACCCTTTGGCTGCCGGCATTGCAAGTAAGGCTGCGATGCTCATGCTGCCGGTCGACTCTCCGAATACGGTAACCCGCTCCGGATCGCCGCCGAAGCCCGCAATATTGTCCCGCACCCATTCCAGGGCAGCGATCTGGTCCAATAAACCGGTATTGGAGGAGTAGGCTTCGCCGTATGGGGAGAGATGGAGAAAGCCGAGCGGACCCAGCCGGTAATTGATCGTTACCACAATCACGTCGCCCCGGAGTACGAAAGGCGTGCCGTTATAGCTTGGCAAGCTGCCTGAGCCTGTGACGAAAGTGCCCCCGTGAATCCATACCATGACCGGCAGCGGCTCCGCTGGCGTGTTCAGGGGTGCCCACACATTGAGATAGAGACAATCCTCGGACACGGTTTTGGTAACGCCTCCGCCTAGCATGCTTGAAGTGGATTCAAGCGGTTGAAGGCACATGGGGCTGAAGGCCGTGGTATCCTTTATCCCGTCCCATGGATCGGGGGGCACAGGAGCACGGAATCGAAGCGGGCCAACCGGGGGCTTCGCATAAGGAATTCCCTTCCATACGCGTACTCCGTTTTCCGAACTGCCATGAATACGCCCGGCTTTCGTTTGAACGACAAGTTCTGACATGTTCACTCTACACCCTTTCTATCTGTGGATCTTTCCTGTCGACCCTATTCGAATGTTATTCATAATGGCTGAAGCGTCATATAGAAGATTTTTACTACTCTATATATACACTTTACCAAGTTAGCGGCATAAGTTCAAAAAAGCACGAATCATGCGAAATTGAGGCAGGAATGTCATGTCACATGAAGAATGTAACAGGGTGAGTCGTATTCGTGGACAACGAATACGGTATCACTTTCTGGTCCAAGTCATTAAGGTATACTGGAGGGATAAGCATGAACATAGCGATTTTGGGCTGCGGAACGATGGGGACAGCCTATGCGCACAATTTGGCGAAAATGCCGGGAGTAACGGTGACAGGCGTGGTTGATATTAACGCCGGGCGGGCTGAGCGGGCAGCAGCTTTGACTGGGGCGAAGGCATACACGGATGTAGAGTCGCTGTTTGAACAAAAAGATTTGGAAACGGTTGCGGTGTGTCTGCCCACCTATCTCCATAAACCGTTTGTGCTGATGTTAGCTGAAAGAGGGCTGCACGTCATCTGCGAAAAACCGGCTGCATTGACCCTGGAGGACGCACTGGAAATGAAGGCAGCCTGCGAAAAGCATGGAGTCCGCTTGTTTATCGGACATGTCGTTCGATTCTTCCCGAACTATCATGATGCCTATCGGCAGGCCAACTCCGGGAGCATCGGAACACCAAAGATGGCTCACTTTAAGCGGTACGGTTCGTATCCGCAGGGCATGGATGGATGGTATAACGATCCGGGCAAGAGCGGCGGTGTTATCATGGACCTCTTGATTCACGATATCGATTTTGCCTGCTGGCTGTTCGGGGAAGTGGAGTCGGTATATGCTTCCACTGTTAAGCGGGATGAGCCTGAGATGGAGTATGCTCAGCTTACGCTTCATTTTAAAAATAAAGCAATCGCGAGTCTAACCGGCTATTGGGGATATCCCGGACCGTTTACGACGCAGTTCGAAATTTCGGGAAACCAAGGAATCATAAGATTTGATAGCAATCAGGTGCAGTCTCTGGATATTAAATTGGTGAATGCGGAGGCAGGAGAGGGAGCAGCCGTACAGGTTCCTTCAAGCCCAAGCTTGTATGACCCATATTATTACGAGGTGCAGCATTTTATCGAGTGCATCCGGAACGTCAGCGAACCGCTTGTCAGTATCAAGGATGCTTGTTATGCCGTTGAAATCGCTCAGGCAGCGGAGCAATCGGCTCAGACTGGACAGCCCGTGATGATCGGAGGGACAGTTTCATGAAAAAAGTTAAAGTAGGCTTTATTAGCTTTGCCCATATGCATGCAGCGAGTTATCTCTTAGGCATGCTGAAGCGGGATGATGTCGAGGTGGTCGGAGTCGCGGATGAGAACGCGGAGCGCGTGCGTCCTTACTCTGTGGACCGGGGAATCCCGTATTATGCAGACTACAATGAATTGCTGGCACAGGAGCTGGATGCGGTTGTCATCTGTTCGGAAAATGCACGACATGCAGAATTTACCAAGCTTGCCGCTGCGGCGGGTAAGCATGTGCTGTGCGAGAAGCCATTAGGTTTGTCCGAGTCCGAGATGCTGGAGATGATTCAAGTGTGCAAGGATCATGGCGTTCAGCTTATGACGGCTTTTCCTTGCCGTTATATTACCTCCGTTCGTCAGGCGAAGGAAGCGATTGACGCGGGACAAATCGGTGAGATTTTGGCCATGAAGGGAACCAACCGGGGAAGCATGCCTGGCGGCTGGTTTATCGAACGGGAGAAATCGGGCGGCGGAGCCGTATTGGACCATACCGTCCATGTGATGGACCTGATGCACTGGTTTACCGGCAGCAAGGCAGAGGAAGTGTACGCCCATGCGGAAACACTCTTCAATGACACGGAGATTGACGATGCCGGCATGGTCCACGTCAAATTCGCGAATGGCGTTGTTGCTGTACTGGACCCAAGCTGGTCCCGTAATCGTACCTTCCCGACCTGGGGAGACGTAACGCTTGAGATCATCGGCACCAAGGGTGTGCTGAACATTGATTCTTTTGCCCAGAAGAACGATGTCTACAGCGATGTAACTGGTAAAGCTGCGTGGAGCTTCTGGGGCGATGATATGGATGCAGGTCTTGTCAACAGCTTTATCGACAGCATTCGCGACGGCAAGCCGGTCGAAATAACAGGGGAAGACGGGTACTATTCTGCCCGTGTAGCCATTGCAGCGTATGAATCCGCAAGCACCAAGCGTACCGTTCAGCTGAAACCGCTGGGGTAAATGCGATTTTTCCGGCTATAGCCGTACAGCAGGATGCACGCTCGGTTAGGTGTCGCCGTCGACGACACGCAGGAAGCCTTTCCCAGGATCCATAATGAGAATCATATCATGGCAAAAGCCTCTTTCGATCTTTGTAATCGAAGGGGGCTTTTTGATGTTGGCAAAAAAGATCAAAAACGTCCTTCTTCCATTTGGTATTCTTAATAACAAAGGAGGGCCTGACCTTGAGTACCCAGCGTATCATCCAAAAAAGCATAGCGTACATGGAGCAGCATCTGGAGGAGCAGCTGACCCTCGCGGATATTGCGGCCCATGCCGGTTTTTCGCCATATCACTTCCACCGCTTGTTTCGGAAGGAGGTCGGTATGAACATCGCGGATTACCTTAGAAAACGAAGACTCTGTTATGCAGCACAGCTTCTGCTGCACTCCGAGGCTGCGATTATCGACATCTCCCTGCACTGCCACTTCGAGAGTCAGGAGTCGTTTACGAGAGCATTCAAAAAATTATACGGCATGCCGCCGGGGCGTTACCGGAAAATCTTTGCGGTTCACGCTCATCACTCAAGCCACTATAAAGGAGAGGATCACATGCAGCAGCAATCTCAATCCGAATTAAAAGGCTGGTTTCTGAGCGGAAGCCACCCGCATGATTATGAAATCGGCGTCGATCGTTCCATCGTCCACCAAGGAAGGACTTCCGGTTACCTAAAAGCCCTTACCCCCATGGAGGCTGGCGCATTTGCGACCATGATGCAGCAGTTCAAAGCTGATAAGTATGCGGGCAAACGGATGCGGTTCTCCGGATTTGTCAAAACCGAGAACGTCAAAGAATACTGCGGGCTGTGGATGCGCGTTGATAACCGTGCGGAGGACGTGCTTCAGTTCGATAATATGAACGATCGGCGCATTGTGGGCAGTACGCACTGGAATCACTACGCCATCGTGCTCGACGTACCCGAGGAGAGCGCCACGATCTCGATCGGTGTTCTGCTGATGGGGGCAGGCGAGGTGTGGCTGGACAGCCTCCGTTTTGAAGAGGTGGAACTTAGCGTACCGACGACGAACCTCGATCTTCACTATGAGCTGCTGGAGGAGCCTACCAATTTATCGTTTGAAGAGTGAGGTGGAGGGGGTTCACGCTGCTATGGAAATGAATGAATCCTGGATCGTCGATGGATAGGGGATTCCCCGTACAACCATTAGGCAGAAGTCCTTCCTTATCGGAGGGCTTCTTCTTTTTTTCTCCATGGATGAATGGTTGCGTTGCATCATATTTACTCCTATGATGGTCTTGAGCAATTATCCCTATCATTATGATAATCATAGATAGCTTCAGCTCATTAGAAACAACTCTTATTATCCGCATCTTTTCTTGTATACGATATTTCTGAAGAAAACGAGCATCTATTTGCCAAAAGGAAGGTGTACCATGCACGTAATAACGCTATGCGGATCGACCAAGTTTAAAGCACAGTTTCGGGAAGTCGAAGCTGCGCTTACGTTAAGCGGACATATCGTTCTTAGTGTCGGTTTTTTTGAGCAGAGCGACGGGATGGCGATCACGGGGGAGCAGGAGCGCCAGCTTAAAGAGCTGCACTTCCGCAAAATCGATAGGTCGGACGAAATCTTTGTAATCGATGTGAATGGCTATATTGGAGACAGCACTCGGGCCGAAATTGAATACGCCAGCAGTCATGGTAAGAAGGTACGGTATTATTCAAAGGAGCAACTGTAGTAGTCTGCTCCTCGAAGCCCCCGCATTTATGATATTCGTTGACGGACAGATCGGACGTTTGTTTACTAAAAAACGGTCTTCCGAACGAGCTCGATATCTTTCTCTGTATACCCGTTTTTACGAACTAGGATTCAGGATGGGCACTAGCATTCACGCCCATGGCAATAATATTGAATCCATATGCTTTTTTTGTTATAATTCCCAAATGGCGGTGGTGGATTCAATGGATATTTATATGGTTATTCAGCAGTTATATCCGACTTTCTCGAAGAAAGAACAGTTGGTAGCGAATTATATTCTTCAAGAAGGTCAATCAATTAATAACATGAATATATCTGTGCTGGCGAACCATGTCGGTGTCTCGAATGGGACAATCACGCATTTTTGCAAGAAGATTGGTTGCAATAATTTTGCCGAATTGAAGGTTCAGTTGGGCAGGCTTCGTACTGCGACGGCTCCTTCGGCGGAGGACAATATTCTCATTCAAGTATCAAAATTCTATCAGACGGTCATTGAGCGTTCGAATCAATTACTGGACATTACATATTTGCATCGACTTGCTGAAGCGATTAAGAGCGCAGCACGAATTTACATATACGGAATCGGGAGCTCGGGACTTTCAGCGAAGGAAATGATGCTTCGCTTGCTGCGTATGGGCTTCAATGTGCAGAGTATTACGGATTCTCATTTAATGCTGATCAATAGTTCGATATTGAATGAGAATGATTTCGTTATTGCGATTTCCAGTTCAGGGGAAACGTCTGTTATTGTCGACGCAACTAGAATTGCAAAGAATAATGGGTGCAAAGTCATCTGTCTGACCAGCTTCTCCGAAAGTACGCTTGCGCAACAAGTGGACTCTTTTATTTTGGTCTCCAATACATTGTTTGTTGATAAAGAAAGGTTTGTAAACAGTCAATTTTCCGTCATGTATGCGATAGATATTTTATGCATGATCTTACTTGCGGATCCGGATTTAAATAGTCGGATGCAAATTACAGTTAATACGATTCTTGAACATAATCGAATGGATTAAAAATAAAGCTTTCATCGTACCTGTGAACCTCAGAAGTTGACGTATTTTGCGTCTACTGGAGGGACACAGGTTTTTTTATTGTCATTGTTCATACTAAGTGTCATAGAGTAATTACCAATTAATAAAATTATTTTAGTAATATTATATTTACTAAAATAATTTCATGATGTAGAATTGACATATCGCGATGGAATACAATGATTGATCCATTAGGAGGAAAATCCATGTTTAAACAGTTGCAAAAGCTTGGTAAGTCATTTATGTTACCGATTGCAATCCTACCTGCTGCGGGTTTGCTGCTTGGGATTGGGGGAGCCTTATCGAATGCGAATACGATTGCTGCATATCCGATTCTGAATACGCGGTTTTTACAAGCTGTTTTTCAAATTATGTCGGCAGCCGGCAATGTTGTGTTTGCCAACTTAGCGCTAATCATGTGTATTGGTCTTGCCGTGGGGTTAGCGAAAAAAGATAAAGGTACTGCTGCGCTGGCCGCGGCCGTCTCGTTCTTGGTTATGAATGCATCGATTGGTGCAATGATCACGGTATTTAATCCAAGCGTTGAATCCATTGACACCGGAGTTGTAGGGGCTATTGTCATTGGTATCCTGGTTACTTATTTGAACAATCGATACCGGGGGATTCAATTACCTTCCTTTCTAGGATTTTTTGGAGGCTCGAGGTTTATTCCGATCGTCTCATCGTTTAGTGCTATTTTCGTAGGCGGGATCTTCTTCTTAATCTGGCCTACATTTCAAGGCTGGCTGGTAGCGGCAGGGACTGCTATAGCCGGAATGGGCTATTTCGGTACCTATTTATACGGATTCCTGCTTCGTCTTACAGGTGCTGTCGGTCTACACCATATGATTTATCCGATGTTCTGGTTCACAGAGCTGGGCGGTGTCGCCACGGTTGCAGGTCAGCAAGTGGTGGGTGCGCAGAAAATCTTTTTTGCCGAACTGGCTGATCCGAATCATGCTGGAATGTTCTCCGAAGGAACCCGTTTTTTTGCAGGACGTTTTGCTACGATGATGTTTGGTCTTCCTGCGGCCTGTCTTGCGATGTATCATTGCGTTCCGAAGCACCGTCGCAAACTTGTGTTTGGTTTGTTCTTTAGTGCAGCGCTGACATCGTTTCTAACAGGGATTACGGAGCCGATTGAGTTTATGTTCTTATTCGTCGCTCCTTGGTTATACGTGATTCATGCGGCTCTAGATGGTCTATCCTTTATGATCGCGGATATGTTATCCGTTCGTATCGGAAATACCTTCTCTGGCGGGGCCATCGACTTCATGCTCTTTGGGGTTCTGCAGGGGAATGCCAAAACGAATTGGATCTATGTCATTATTGTGGGGCTCTTCTGGGCTATCATCTATTACCTTGTGTTCCGCTTCTTAATTGCGAAATTCAATGTGGCGACACCTGGACGTGAAAGTGATGGGGAGAGCGTATCGGTCGAAACCAAGGACAGCATTGGAGAGACCGCGATGAAAGTGCTGAATGCGCTTGGTGGCAAGGAGAACCTGGAAGATGTCGATGCATGTATTACGAGACTTCGCGTTGCAGTCAAAGATGTATCGAAAGTAGATAAGGATACAATTAAAGAACTGGGCGCTACTGCAGTATTGGAAGTAAAAGGCGGGATTCAGGCTGTATTTGGCGCAAAAGCCGACTTAATTAAACAAAAGATAAATGAGGCTATTGGAGAAGAATAAAAGAGGATATGGCATGGAGGGAACATATTGTGAAACGAGGATTAATTGTATCATGTCAGGCTTTGCCAGGCGAACCGTTGCATAGTTCGTTTATTATGGGACGTATGGCCATTGCGGCAGCCGAATCCGGTGCGGTGGGGATCCGTGCGAATAGCGTTGAAGACATCGAGGAAATAAAGAAGCAAGTTGAGCTGCCCATTATTGGCATTATCAAAAAAGACTATCCGGGCATGCAATCGTTCATTACAGCGACCATGACCGAAGTGGATGCGCTTGTTGGTACGGGGGTTGAGATTATTGCTGTGCAAGCAACGATGGATCAGGATGAGGCATTCCTGCAATCGATCTTTACAAAATATCCTTCGCAGAAGTTCATGGCGGATATCTCCACAACGGAAGAGGGGGTGCGAGCAGATCGATTGGGGTTCCACTACATTGGAACGACCCTTATTGGTTATACACCGCAGTCCCAGCATGTGGAGAAGTTCACTGTGCTGGAAGAACTGATTAAGCAGTGTAAGAAGCCAGTCATTGCAGAAGGCAACTTCAACACACCGGAGCAGGCGGCAAAAGCGATCGAAATGGGAGCTTATTGTGTGGTTGTAGGCAGTGCCATAACAAGGCCGCAAATCATCACGAAATGGTTCTCGAATGCGGTAAACGAAATTCTATAACAAAAGAGGCATACAGTTGTACGATAGCTATCCGCGCACCCTTAATAAAAGGCGGGGCTGTCCCCAAAGTCATTGAGGATGACTTAGGGACAGCCCCGCCTTTTTTCAATCTTGTGCATTCAATATACATGAACGAACGGTTTTACAGATAAAGCACCAACGCAATAATAGCAGCGAGCACGATCCGATAGATCGCAAACGGCACCAGCTTGATCCGGTTAATCAGCTTCAGGAAGAAGCGGATGGAGATCAAGGCGAAGACGAAGGCTGCCACGAAACCGGCGATGAAGAACGGAAGAGCCTCCAGCGTGAAGTATTCCCAGTTCTTCAGCAGCGACAGTAAGCTGGCTCCGAACATGATCGGCACAGCCATAATGAAGGTGAAGTCAGCCGCTGCGCGGTGACTCATTCCGAGCATGACGCCTCCGGAGATGGTGGAGCCGGAGCGGGAGAAGCCCGGCCAGAGCGACAGACACTGAATCAGACCGACGCTGAATGCCTGTCTGTACGTAATTTGGTCGACAGTGACCACGTTCGGTTCTTTTTTCGAGCTGACTTTATCGGCAACGATCATGAAGATGGCTCCGATCACAAGTCCGATAAGCACCGTTTCGGTGGAAAATAAATGCTCGTCAATCAGGTCTTCGAACAAGACGCCCAGAACACCGGCCGGAATCAAACCGACGATAACCTGGCTGAGCTTCAATCTGCCTGTACCCGCCGGTACGCCGGCTTCAGGCTTTTTGCGTTTGAGTCCCAAGAGATCCAGGAAGCGGTCCTTAAACACAACGAGGACGGCGAGAATGGAGCCAAGCTGAATGACAACCTTGAAGGTGTTGGCTACGTATTTCGTCAGAAACTCCTCGGATTTCAGCCACATATCATCAACGATGATCATATGTCCGGTTGAGGATACAGGAGCGAACTCGGTCAGTCCCTCGACGATTCCCAGAATAATTGCTTTCAGGATGGTTAAAAAATCCATGACCTATAGTCTCTCCCTTACAAAAAATATTAAATGTAATGATATGAATGATGAATGGCATGAAGTGCGTGATTCAATCTTCAACTTTTCAGCGGGCACCCGATTTTAAGCTGACTTTCTCCGCTTGCGGAAGAAAAGGAACAGAAACGCAATCCCGGCCACAGCTATTACAGCATAAGCGATATTGGAATAGACGTCCATGAAAGCCACGATTTTTTCCCATGAACCGCCGACGGCGGCTCCCACGCATACCAGAATAACGTTCCAGATCAGTGTACCGATCGTCGTGAAGAGGAGGAACATGCCGAACTTCATGTTGGACATCCCCGCCGGGATGGAGATCAGGCTTCGGATCAGTGGAATCATGCGGCAGAACAGGACGGTCCAGTAGCCGTATTTATCAAACCACGCATCCGCCTTGCGGATGTCTTCTTTTTTGACGCGGAGGATATGTCCCCAACGATCCACGATTTTTTCAAGCCGCTCGACATCGAGCAGGCGACCAATCCCGTACAGAATAACAGCACCGGCTATAGATCCGATCGTAGCGGCAATGATAACGCCTGGCACCGTCAATTTTGTGTAGGTGGTCATGAATCCGCCGAAGGTAAGAATGACCTCGGAGGGGATTGGAGGAAACACGTTTTCCAGGGCAATCATCAGCAGGATGCCGATATAGCCGAACTGCTCCATAATATCCGTAATCCAGTTTTCCAAAAGTTACACCTCTTTCAAATGATAAGGATGCCACTGCCATCCTTTATATAAGGGTCTGCTTCAGCTTGCGCAGATATTGACTGCGGATGAAGAAGAAATACAGAACCTGCATCATCAGGAAGCTGATCAGCACGATGCCCATTTCTGCCGCAATGGATAAATAGAAGTAGCTCTGCAGCGCCACAAAAGCAAAGATGCTGTGCACAATCGCAAGGCCGATCGGTACAAAAAACAGCAGCGCCAGCTGTCCGGTGACGATCCGCCGGAACTCCTTATCGGTCATTCCAAGCCGGGATATCGTGGCATAATGCCTGCGGTCATAATCCAGATCGGCATAGAGGCGGAAGTACAGGAAGCTTCCCGCCGCGATAAAAAACACCGTACCCACAAGCAGTGCCGCGAAGAGCAGCATATTGTACAGGCTGTCCCGGAGGGCAAACAGCGTGCCGCTGACCGCCAGCGCATAAGGCTGGCCCATCTCATAACGCACCGCCCCGCGTGGGGCCAGATGAGGGACGATGCCCTCAGTCTTCGTGAAATCATCCACATAGAAGCCGGTGTACCGCTCTAGCCGGACCGGATTCGTGATGGCGGCGAAAGCTTTGTCACTGACCACAAGCCCGCCGAAGCGGGAATCGTCATCCATTTCCGGCAGCAAATATTCCGGTACGCCGACATGATCGGAATAACCGGTTTCATGCAGGAGGATTTCGGAATCATGGATCCGGTATGAAGCGTGCTCCCGATGGCGAATATAAGCTCTGTCATTTTGCGAGGCAATGAGAACAAGAGCATCCTCACCGCTCAGCGGCTGTTCATCAAATGGCAGCCCCGCCATCAGCACCGCCGCCTTATAGTCGGAGAAGGAGATCAGTGCCAACGGATTTTGCAACTGCCCGACCTGCGCGGAAGCCGGCTGGGCTTCCGTATATTTCACGCGAAACGATAGCGTTTCAAACGGTATTTTTTTCGATTCAAGCTCCTGTCGAATTTCATGTAAATGCTGCTTCTCGGAGGTGTCTCCCGTTTTGGCAAGATAGCCGATGGCAGCAGGGAAATCCTCATTGAATTGCTTCGTGAGCACCGGGATGGAGGCAAATACGCCTACCGAGCAAAAGGAAACAGCCAGCACGATGGTTACCATCGAGAACATCTGTGCATGATCCTTAAGCCGGTAATGCAGGCTGGATAGCGAGATCAGCCTGGTCCGTCTCCAGGCTAACCGGCGGCTCTGTTTCAGCCTTCGCACAAGAGCAACGCCTAGCTGCGTATACAACAGATAGGTGCCGAGCATCGTCATGAAGGTAACCGGAAACATGCGCAGCGCGAGAGTCGACGCGCTTGTCGTGGCCGCCAAGCTGTAGCTGACCACCAGCAGCACGGCTGCCAATATGGATAACCTGGGCGATGTCCTGGGCGCCGTTTTCGGCCGCTGTCCGGACTGAAACAGATCGATCAACGCTTTAGGACGCAGCAGCCAGGATGTGCACAGCGAGATGATGATAAACAGCAGCACGTAACTTGCGACCGTCAGTCCAAGCGCACGCAGGGGCAGTCGAAACGGCAGGGGCGGGATTCCAAGAAAGGCCGAACCAGCCATCAGAAACAGCTTGCCTGTAATGACGCCGAATAGGATGCCCGTTGCAATGGCGCTAACGCCGATGATCATATTTTCGAGAAATACCATCTTGTTAAACTGGCGATCCGTCATGCCATGCATGAACAGAATGCCGAACTCGCGCTTGCGCGTCTTTAGAAAGGCCCCGACGGAATACAGCACGAAGAAAAACGAGAATACATACATGATCAGCTCGGCGCCGAGCATCGCTTGGATAACAACCGGATAGAACATCTCGTCGGCTATCGAAGGATGGAACAGGAACAGGGCGCACACAAAGAAAATCATGACGGAGAATGCGCTGCTTAAGAAATAGGCCGCATAGGTCCGCTTATTCCTCAGGACATTCCTAAAAGCGAATTGTCGAAAGGTCATGACTGCCTCCCCCCAGTAAAGCCAGCATGTCGATGATTTTCTGGAAAAAGGCTTGGCGGTTGTCACCGCAATACATTTCATTATATAGTTGTCCGTCCTTGATGAACAAGACGCGGTCACAGTAGCTGGCTGCCACCGGATCATGAGTGACCATGAGAATCGTTGCGGAAGCCTCTTTACTCGATGCGGAAAGCGTCTGCATCACCTCTTTGGAGGCTTTGGAGTCCAGGTTGCCGGTGGGCTCGTCAGCGAGAATCAGGGAGGGCTCCTGAATGAGCGCCCTGGCAATGGCAGTACGCTGCATCTGTCCGCCGGAAATCTCATAGGTATGCTTATGCAGAATGGACCCGATGCCGAGTCGATCCGCGATCCGGCTCAGCCGGCTGCCCATTTCGTCCAGCGGCACGCCTTCCAGCGTTAACGGGAGAACGATATTTTCCTCAACGGTGAGCGTATCCAGCAGATTGAAGTGCTGGAAGACGAAGCCCAGCTCCCGGCGCCGAAACAGAGCGGTGTCGCTTCTGCTGAGCAGATGAGGATTGCGCCCATTGATGATCACTTCCCCGGCCGTGGACTGATCAATAGTTGCAATCAGATTGAGGAGCGTGGTTTTTCCGCTGCCGGACGGACCCATAATGCCGACGAATTCCCCTTTGGCCACGTTGAAGTGAATATTGTTCAGCGCTTGGAACGCCAATTTGCCCTCGTAGATTTTGGATAGATGCTTGACGCTCAGGATGGGCATATCTTCACTCCTCTATAACGATGATCTCATTGTAAAAGATTCGGTTGCCTCCATGCCATATTCGTAACTTACAGTTACCTTACAACCTTGTAAGGTTTCTTGAACGGCCGTAAGTTAGATCAGGGACTGCCGCTGCCATAGTATCCGAATGGGCACTAAGCAGAGGCTCCGCTTGCCATGGAGCTATTGTGCAATGTGGCCTGAAGAATCCGTGAAAATGATACGGACCGTCGTTCCTTCATCCACTTTGGATTCGATCTCGAAGGCATGTCCAAGCTTATCGCATATTTGTTTGACAAGAAACAGCCCCATGCCTGTCGATTCTTGGAACCTGCGACCGTTCTCTCCGGTGAAATAGGGGGCGAATACCCGAGGCAGGTCGCTTTGGGGAATGCCGATCCCTTCGTCCCGGATCTCAAGCACAACTTGATTCTCCCGGGTGTAGCCGTTAAAAAAGAGGGTGCCTTGTTCCTTCAGCGTATACCGAACCGCATTGGTCAGCAGCTGCGTCAGCACAAAAGAGAGCCATTTCTCGTCGGTGGCCACCGTTAGTCCGGAATCGATCCGGATGGACGGGTAAATTCTCCGCCGGATAAACAAACGCTTTTGCTCGGAAGTGACATGACGGACGATTCGTTGAAGCGGCAGGTTCTCCACGTGAAAATCATGCTCGAACGTATCAAGCCTTGCGGTATACAGCACCAGATCAAGCCCTTTTTTGAGTCGGTCCAGCTCGTCGCCGATCGCGGCGAAACGGGGATCATCGTCATCCTGAAGAATCAGGTGAATGACCGAAATCGGCGTTTTCATCTGGTGGGCCCATTGGTTGATGAACTGAAGATGTCCTTCAATTTTATGTTTATAGTTATGCAGATCCGTGGTGTAATGCCGGAACTGGATTTTAGCAGCTGATGAAGCGCTTCAGCGAGCGGAGTGTGAGAGGATTCTGCCGAGGATTCGCCGGTGAGGGATTCTCCCGGGAGTGGCTGCTCTAATCGTTTATAGAACGAACGGTTGGCAATAAAGCGAAAGGCCAGATAGCCGAGAAGCAGCAGTAAGCTGATGATGCCCGCGTATAGACTGACCGTCAAATTGCGATAACCATCCAGTCTGTAAATGAGCGTTATCAACATAAGCTGGGCAATGTATACCATTATTAAGGGACGCTGTTCTTGCAGGAATAGCTTCATGCTTCGTCCCTCCAGTTCGGTACCAGTCGATAGCCGCGACCGCGCACGGTTTGAAGGCCATCCTCGATCCCGAGGGCAGCGAGTTTCTTGCGGACGCGGGTGATGTATACGTTCAGCGTATTATCGTCCACAAAGGCCTGATCATCCCATATTTTCTCGAGAAGCCGGTCTCTGCTGACGATCTGCTCGGGCTTCTTCATTAACTCGTCCAATATTTTGGCTTCGGTATGGCTGATCTCCGTCTGGGTATGCTCAAGGGACAGAGAGAGACGTTCAACGTCGAGCGTAAGTCCGGCGACGCTCAGAACCCGCTCATTCTGAGCGACAGCATAGGAGCCGTAGGCACGCCGGAGCTGACTCTTGATTTTGGCCATGGCAATCTCGTAGTCAAAAGGTTTGGTTATATAATCGTCGGCGCCGTTTTCCAAGGCCATCACCTGATCCATTTTCCCGTCACGGGCGGAGATGAAAATAATCGGGCAGGTGGAGAGGCTGCGGAACTGGCGGCACCAGTAATAGCCGTCGTATTTTGGCAGATTGATATCCAGAAGCACAAGGTGGGGGTCATACGATTCAAATTGATCGCGTACCGTCTCGAAGTCATGAACGGACTGCGTGATGTAACCGAATTTATGAAGATACTCTTTCAGCAGGTTAACCAGTCCGGTATCGTCTTCGACAATAAAGATTTTGAACATATCGATCATAGTCCCTTCATTCGACATTCTAGTACCGACTGTATTGTACCAAATTGTAAAGATTTAAGGAAAAAATATGTTAGCAAAGACAGCGGAAACCACTGCTGAAACGAAAGGTATCTACAGACAGCCGCTCCGTGAACGAACGGTGCATGAAGGGGATTACAGGCTAAGGAATGATGCCCGGCCACTCGGCACGAAAAACCGTTCCTTGGTTGACCGTGCTGTCTACGCTCATCTGCCCCCCATGCGCGGAAATGATGGATTGGGTAATGGATAATCCAAGACCCGCACCGCCATACTGTCTGGTCCGGGATTCGTCGATACGGTAGAAGCGCTCGAACAGATGGGGGAGATGCTCCTTCGGAATCCCGGCTCCGTTATCGGCAACCCGCAATACGACCTGGTCCTTGGTTTTATTAACCGATACGGTAATCTGCCCTGTGGTAGAGTCAGTATGCTGTACCGCATTATGAAAGAGGTTGTAGATGACCTGTTTGATCTTATCGGGGTCACACCGGCACAGCACCGGTATCGTTTGAATCGCTACACTCCTGCCTTGGGCAAGCATCTGTAGATGAGGCTCCATTTCAAGCAGCAGCTGATCCAGGCGGGTCTCCTGCAGATGGAGCTCCGGCTTGCGGTCAAGCTTGGCTAACAGAAGTAAATCCTCAACCAATTTCTTCATGCGCTTGGATTCCCCGTGCATGCTGGATAGTGCAGCATGCAGCTGCTCCGGGTTGTCTGCGGCGCCGCGGCCCAGCACCTCCAGAAAGCCGTGAATCGAAGTAAGCGGCGTTCGCAGCTCATGGGAAGCATCGGCAATAAACCTCCGCATCTGCTCTTTGGCTTCGCGTTCGGCTTCAAACGCATCCTCGAGCCTTTCCAGCATGCCGTTAAACGATTCGGCCAAGCGGTCAATCTCCCGTTGACCCTGCACGGCGGGAAAACGCTCCGCCAAATTTCCGGCATCCGTGCGTTCTACGGTTTCGACCATTCGGTTCAGCGGGTGGAGCGTCCGGCGCAGCAATGGCAGGTACAATGCAATCCCCGCAGCCATGGCAAGTAAAGCCAGTACGGCAAAAATCAGCAGCTGCCGCAACAGAACGGCATGCAGCGGCTGCGTATCCAATCCAAGCTGCAGCACACCTGAGGGGCTGTTTGGGTTGCCGTAAGGACGAAAGACCATGATCTGCTCGATGCCTTCGGCATTGTCGATCACTTCATACGAAATAGGCTGACGCCCCTGGAATTTTTTCAGAATCGCTGAATAAGCCTCTACTGTCAGCTGTGGTGCGGACAGACCATTGCCAGCGGCGAGGTCGGTGTAGCCTCCGTCAGCTTCTATCTTGGCAAGCGACATATTCGGCAGAAAAAACATAGGTCTGTCTCCCTGACGTGGATTTTCCGGAAGGGCTTCGTTATTTCGCCCTGCAGACCGGTTACGCGGCTCCCGATCAGGCTCCCACACCTCCACAGGGATAGAGCGGGCCTGAAGGGATAACGCCTCGGCTTGATTGCGGAGCAGGGCATTTTTCATTAACACATATTGCAATGCGCCGATCAGCACGAGCAGAAGCGCCAAGACGATGAGGGATCGTGACAAGAGCTGCGTACGTAGAGACGTAGGTCCGGATGAACCTGTCCGATTTCGTAAACTCATGGCAAATCAACCCGGTAGCCGGCTCCGCGAAGCGTGCGAATGACCCGGTGTTCCTTATCGCTGAGCTTCTCGCGCAGGGATCGGATATAAACCTCCACGATGTTGTCCTCTCCGCCAAAGTCATAATCCCACACAATATTCAAAATGTTGGGTTTACTCAAAACACTGCCGTGTTTGGTCACAAGCAGTTTAAGCAGCTTATACTCCGTGGGTGACAGCTCAAGAGCCTCCCCATGGTATGCAATTTCTTTCTTGCGGTCGTCGATGGTGAATGGGCCAAGCTGGAGTTCACCCAGCAGGCTCGGGAACTGATTGCGCAGCCTTGCTTGAATTCGGGCAAGCAGCTCTTCGAAACTGAAGGGCTTGGCCATGTAATCATCCGCGCCAATCATGAGGCCCTTCACACGGTCATCAATCTCGTCCTTTGCGGTAAGCATGATGATCGCGACATCCCGGCCCGCCTCCTTCAACCGTCTGCATACCGCAAGTCCGTCCATTCCCGGCATCATCACATCGAGAACGATGATATGCGGCTCGAATCGGCTTGCTTCCATTATTGCACGTTCCCCATCGGGGGCCGTTCGCACCTCAAACCCTTCATTATGGAGACCAAGCTCCAGAAACTGCAGGATATGCGGCTCGTCATCCACGAGCAAAATGCGAATACGATGCATTGATTCCATAGCACAAAACTCCCCTTATCTCATTCCTTCAACTTTATCATACGTGCTCATCCTGAATGAAGACTGAACGTAAACTGAAAATAAACTGAAAAGTGATTCGCAAATATGCATCCTCAATAAGGGAATTTAAGGATGTTGATATATATTCTGTTATCGTGGATACTATCTTAAAGCCGAGACAATCAATGCAGCACCTGTTCAAGGTCATCATGGATGGGTGAAAGGAGGAGACTGGACATGATAGGAAATGTATATCCACCTGAGGATCAGAGCAAGGGCGTTCTCGATGGAGGAAGGATAACGGAGCAGAAGCCGATCGGTTTCTCCGGAGAAGGGTCTGCCGTGACCCGGGTGGGACCGCTTTTCTATTGGTCCTGGTTCCGTTCGCCCGTCGAAGGTTATATCGCGCCTCATCCCCATCAGGGTTTTGAAATCGTAACTTATATGATTCAGGGGAAGGGCGTTCATAAGGATTCGCATGGTACGCACAATGAGTTGGGGCCTGGAGGCCTGCAATTGATGAGGGCGGGTTCTGGACTAACGCACGAGGAACGTCTCACTGGGCCGGATGCAGAAGGATTTCAGATTTGGTTCGAGCCGTATCTTCGCGATTCATTGAAACAGAATCCTGCCTGTCGTCAGTATCGACCGGATTCCTTTCCGGTAACCCGCATACAGGGAGGGCTGGTTAAAACGATGATTGGCGGTTCTGCACCAACTGATTTATCCGTTGATGTGAGGATGCTGGATATTCAGATTCTGGCCGGGAACGAAGCTCAGTATGAATTGAAGTCCGGCAGGAGAGCGGCTGTGCTTGCCGTGAGGGGAGCGGGCAGCTTTTGTGCCGAAGAGGAGAGCCTCCAATTTCGTCAGCGGGACTTTATGGTAATGGATACGAAGCATGGCGAGACGCTAAGCCTTAAGGCGCAAGAGAATGTCAGGGTCATCCTGATTGACGTACCGGAAAACACTGGGTATCCGCTCTATTCCAAGAGGCCATAAGGTTAAATGTTTACAAAATTGTAGTGGAATGAAATTTAGGATGTACGATAAACTAAAGTCTGTCAGATGGGGGATACACCCGTCTGGACAGGCTTTTTTAGCTGTCGGAAGGATTCAAATATATTCTCTCATGCAACAATAACAAGAAAAGATACGTATATATGGTAAGTAGAAAGACCCAACAGAGAATTCCGGCGTTCGTTATACCGGAATGGTTGGGTTATTTTGGCATCTTTTTTTCTAAAATAATCTATTTATACTAAATTCAAGTATAAAAAGAGACTAAAGTCCCCCTCTTTACCAATAGTTGGCATGCGTTTTTGTGAGGATGGTAGCATGCGTCCCGAGACATAGCCTGTCTATAATGATTGCGGGATCACGAAAAATGACAATTTCGTCATTCCACAATCTAACGAGATGGGGGAGATCATTATTTTCTCGAAAAAAAGCTTTAAACAATTGATGGCCGGAGCGCTGTTATCAGCAGCGGTTCTTGGTTCTTACGGATATGGGTCTGTGAATGAAGTGTCTGCTGCCAGCGTGCAGTCTGTAACCAAAGGTGTAGCAAGCTCGAATGTGTACATGCGCAATCAGCCTTCGACTTCGGGTAAAGTCTTGGACCGTGTGTATAAAGGTGACAGCGTTCAAATTCTGGGCAGCAGCTCAGGGTGGTATAAGATTAAAACTTCGGAGGGTAAGCAAGGCTATGCTTCCTCTAAATATATTAACCAAAGCAGCGGCTCTTCTAACAATTCCGGCAATTCGGGAAGCACTGCGCCTTCTGCGAGTGCAAGCGTTGAAAAAGTAATCAGTGCAGGCATGAAGTATCTGGGCACGCCATATGAATTCGGTTCTAACCGCAATTCAACGAGAACCTTTGACTGCTCGGCCTTTGTCCGCCGCGCATTTATGGACGGCGCTAACATTACGCTGCCAAGCGATTCCCGCAAGCAAGGGCAGTACATCAAGGACAAAGGAACTGCTGTATATAACGTTAATCAATTAAAACGCGGGGATCTGGTATTCTTTATGAGTTACAGAGGTTCATCGGCATCCGCCTATGCCGGATTGGACAAGTCCAAACAGCGGATCACGCATGTAGCTATTTATCTGGGAGACAATAAGCTGCTGCATACGTATTCGAAACAATCCGGTGGTGTCCTGGTAGGTACCTTCGGTGATTCCTGGAAAAATCGCTTCGTGCATGGCGGAAGCGTCCTATAACGCATCAGTGTCATTTTTTCATTAAGTATATATTCATACTTAGCATGAGATAGAAGGACTGTCCGAATCGATCTGAATGATCTGTAACGGGCAGTCCTTTGTTATTCGGGATTTGCTTTTCACCATTGATTTCAGTAAGGTTGACAATAGAGAACGGACAGCATCAAGAAATGGACAGGAGGGACGACGATGAATGGTGGGCAGCGTTCCAATATCAAACCGGGACTTGAGGTTGATATCGTATTGAAGCAGGATCAGCGAACGGGCAAATTAACCCGTGGCGTGGTCAAGGATATTCTGACCAATTCCCCGAACCATCCACATGGCATTAAAGTACGCCTTCAAGATGGCCAGGTGGGACGGGTAAAGAACATTTACGAGTCATGAAAATTCAATGTATCCTGCGGCCATCATAACTCAGGCTGCCATTATATAGAACAGTTTGATTATAAGCCGATCCAAAACTTCGCAAATTTGAGGGGTTTTGGATCGGTTTTTTTGCATTTCTATGCAACATTGCCTTCAGTTCATCCGTCTGGAGGTTGAGGTGAAAGTAAAGATGAAAAGATACCTTTATATGGGGTTTATCTTGATGCTTATTATGCTAACAGGTTGTGTGAAGCAGGAGACACAGGGGGCGGCTTCGTCTGATCCTACATTGAATAATGCTGCCAGGGGTAGTCAGGCTGAAATGACCGACGGCGACTTCGTGTATCGAATCGTTAGCGAGAAAGAGAAGTATGAACAGGGAGATCAAGTTCAAGTATACGGGGAGCTGGAGTATATCGGCGAAAAGGATGAGATTACGATCGGTCATGCGGCCTCCGCCTTTTATTTCCCGATGAAAGAGCTCACAAGGGACTACAACATCAGTTACGCTATGAATGAGCCCTATATTACTACCAAGCTGAAGAAGGGCGAGCCACTGCGCGAATATTACAAAATCGGCGGCGGTTACGACAGCAGGGACGACAAAAGGTACAAGGATTTCATCCATTCGCTGAAGGATGGTTTTCCGGGCGGGCGCTACGTCGTCTACGGATCTGCGGATTTCGTGATTGATTCACAGTCGCACGGCGCGGACCAGGGCGGTTCGAGTGGGGAAGAGCCAAAGAGGTATAAGATACAAGCCGAGATCGAATTCAGCGTAAGTGAAGAGAAGAAGTAAATAATGATGGAAGGGGTATCTCGCAGGTCTTATCGACCTAGGAGATACCCCTTTTAACATTCTTATGCTTATTGGAAGCCTTGGCCCTGATGTGTATTAGGAAAACCCTGTTGGCCAAACGAAGGCTGAATGTGCTGTGTTTGGTTGTGAGCTTGCACGGAATTCTCGACTTGTCTAACGATTTGGGAGATTTGCTGATACTGCTGCATCGCTTGTTGATGGCCTTGAAGGGCAGATTGGATCATCTGTGCCGCTTGGCGTTCACGCTGAGCGAGCTCCTCCAGACGGGCTGTATTTTGCTGCTCCTGCTGCATCAGCTGCTGGTACATAGCCGAAGCCTGCTGCGTTTGTTGGGTTAGCTGCTGAAGAATTTGCTCGCACTGACGAATTTGCTGCGAAATTTGCGAGTTATTGTTATTCATTTGATACATAGCGTGTATTCCTCCTAAGAATTGTGGTTTCAAATCCTTGGTTAGTGTACGGAAGAATACGTGAAAACATCCTGATTATAAAGTGAGTTGGCCCTCCAATATATGGACAAACTCCTCCAGAAAAGCCTGGTCCTCCTGGTCGAAACGGTTCTTTAGCGGACTATCGATATCGAGAACGCCATACAATGCTCCATCCACCATTATCGGAACGACAATCTCGCTGTTCGAAGCTGCATCACAGGCAATGTGCCCGGGGAATTCATGTACATCGGGAACAAGCAGTGTCGTCTGTTCAGCCGCAGCCGTGCCGCAAACGCCACGATTCATCGGAATCCGAATGCAAGCGGGCAGTCCTTGGAACGGCCCGAGCACCAGTTCTTTGCCATCATAGAGATAGAAGCCGACCCAGTTCGTATCCGATAAAAACTGCTTGAGGAGCGCAGAGGCATTGGACAAATTGGCAATGGCATTGGGCTCATCGTGTATAAGTGCTTTTAACTGGTTCAGGACCTGGGTGTATTGCTCGCTCCGGGTGCCTTCATAGGGTGTGTTTTGAAACATGTGGATTTCCGTCCTTCCTTTATTCGCTTGGTTTTATGACCTTAGTATAAGTATATGATATTCGTCAAGGGACAAGCCACGGAGAAGAGAAGCATCAAAAGGATCCGGCTGATTCCTCTTCCAGGCGCAAGGGTAATGTATGACATGACCAGGTATCCAATTTTAATCAGATGGAGGGAGAGACCTTAATGCGGGCAGACGTACAGAATTTGTTTATCGGTATTCACATGCTCTATCACGCCCATGAGCGGGACCTAACGATCAGCGAGATGCAGCCCGAGCTGGAGCGCCATGGATATAAGGTTGGCGACCGGGAGGTTAAGCATGAGCTCGAACGCTTGACCGAGGAGAACTTTCTGACGGCTCACGGGGAAGGATACAGTCTCACTGGAGCCGGGATCGAGGAATTCAAGGAAATCCAGAGCAGGCTTAAGGAGCTTTGTGATGAAGTGCTTAAACCGGTAAATCCGAAGAAGGCAGACTCCATGGCGTAGGCAGATAACAGCATAACATTAGAAGAAGCCCCCGACTCACGCTGGTTCTTACGCGTGCAGGCGGGGGCTTTTTTGAAGGGATATGAAGTATCAGCTCCGGTCTATATCGTTTCAAGTGAGCCGTCCAACTCCAGCTGGAAAGGCGCAGCTTCCGTATCCGGCTGTGATGCTCGTTCAGCGTCCACCTGCGGTGCTCTTACGGGTTGATCTATATGTTCACGAAGGAAAGAGTGCACGCTTTCCCGATATTGCTTGGGATCAACGTGATAAGCGTTTGCATGGATAGCGCCTTCGATAAGAAGAAGTTTTTTTGGTTCCGGTTTGGCCTCAAACATCTCGATACTCATTCGGGTAGGCACGTAATTATCCTTGGTTCCATGGATAAACATAACCGGGAGCGTACTGTTCCGAACAGCACGGATCGGACTGACTTGATCGAGGCTGAACCCGGCTTTGCGCCGTATTCTGGCATTGACCCAAGACAGGAACGGCACCGAAGGGATTTTGTTAATGCGTGTAAGCTGATGCCGCATTAAATCGGTCAAATCGGAATACGGACAATCGGCGATGACAAGCTTGACCTGCGGCTCGGCAATGGACAAATATTCAAGCACGGTCCCGCCTCCCAGCGATTGACCATGAAGCCCGATGGCCACATCCTGGCCATACTGCCGAGTAAGCCAGCGTACCCACGCTTGCACATCGTGTTTCTCATAATAGCCGTATGTGGTATAACGTCCTTCGCTTCGCCCATGGCGGCGTTGGTCGATGAGAAGGACATTGTAGCCCTCTTCTGTGAACAAATTGATGAATTGGGTGGATACCGCTCGGGATCCGGTATAGCCGTGTGCGAGAAGCATCCAATGCTTGGAGCCGGGATTGTTCTCAATGGCTGCGCCGCACAGCTTTAAACCGTCAAAACTTGTGATGACGACTTCGTTCTTCTGAAGGGACTCATATTGCTCTCTGCTGTACAGTCCGGCTTTTTCCAGAACGGTGAACAGCCTAAGATCGTTCTTTACTCTCATCCTTGTAATCTGCAGATATCCGATTTGTGTAATGGCAGCGGGAATGATAACGACGGTGAACAGCAAGATAATCGCGATATTCATACTCAGATGACTTTCCTCCTTCTTCGGTACTGTTCAACGGGGCTGTAACATGCATATTGACGGAAGCCTCCCGAATCCATCAATATAGATACATCCAGCTTCTAAAGATACTGAAGGATGACCAGGACGCGGGTTAAATATTCGCTATACTCTTTTATACACGACATAGTATCACCGGAAACAGCCGATACAAGTCGGATTTTTTGCAAGGAGGTGCAAAAACCATGTATGTCTGCAAGGGAATCATTCCGGAAATGAATGGCCGGCGAATACGGCTGCGCAGGTTGGAGACGGATGATGCGGAAGCGATGTTCCGCTGCTGGTCCGATCCGAATACGAACGCTTTTCTGGATTTGCCCGCCATGCATTCGGCTGAGGACGCAAAGGCTTTGATTCATTGGCTGCATCTGCTTGCCGAGCAGGACGAGGCCATCCGCTGGGGCATCGAAGCCATCGACACAGGCCAATTGATCGGCAGCTGCGGGTTCAATATTTGGCAGCTGGATGGCGCGTTCAAAGGCGAGTTCGGCTGTGAGCTCACAAGCGCTTTTTGGGGGCAGGGCTTTATGTCGGAGGCGGCCGAAATGGCTGCGGCATTTGGGTATACGTCCATGGGACTAAACCGGATTGAAGCTTTTGTTGATTCGAGAAATGAACGGGCATGTCGTTGGTTTACGAGGATCGGCTATACGCGCGAAGGCGTCTTAAGAGATTATCGCCATACGCCAAGCGGTTATGTGGATGCCGTCGTTTTTTCACGGTTAAGAAAAGATTGGGCAAGGTCGATAGAAAGGCAGGAGTTGTAATTTGCTGATTCAATATGAGAAGGGTAACACGCTTCTTCATCGATATGATCCATTAAGCAAGCTGGTGATATTATTTTGCACCGCTGTGATAGCCATGCTGCTTGATCAGGCCTGGCAGCAGGCGTTATTCTTTCTGTTATGCATTGGACAAGCCCGATTTGCAGGCCAGGTGTCAGGCAAGCGGCTGCTTGGAGGGATCCGGCTGATTGCGATCGTTGCAGTACCCTATTTCATTCTGACCAGCCTGACGGTCAAAGGAGAGACCGCATGGCTGCAGTGGGGACCCATCTCCTTGACAGTGGAGGCGCTAAACGCTGCGGGTGCCATGACGCTCCGGATGTTTACCTTGTTTCTAACCTCGATGGCTTATATTTTGACGACAGATCCGAGAGAACTGGTAGCCGAATTGACCAGACGTCTTCGAATCCCTTACCGGTTTGCGTTTGGCATATCCGCTGCGCTAACCTTTATCCCGCTGTTGGAGGAAGAGGGAACCCATATTTTGGCTGCCCAGCAGGTACGGGGCCATCGACCACCAAGGGGCCTCGGTAACCGCATCAGCTATGGCTTGAAGTTTGTCTCGGCTGTTCTGCTCAATGCGCTGCGGCGCGTGCAGCAAACGGCGGGTGCCATGGAGTCCAAAGGCTTTGGCGCGTATCCGGAACGAACGTACCGTACGGAGGTTAACATTCCTTTATGGGCGGTCATATCGGCTGTCATGTATGTGTTAGTAACGGTTTTTGTGTGGTGGATTGTTTAAATTGTTAACCTTTTATATTAAAAATAAGGTTGACGATTGGGGCGGAAGCATGCAAAATATGAAATGAAGCATCCGAAAGTGCTAGTACAGCCAATCATGGCTGGAATTAAGGAGGACTACATTTGAATACATCATCATCTCCAAAAAAATGGTTTGCTTTTACGACCCAGGAAATTATCCTGATGGCGATGCTCGCTGCGGTCAATGCCGTTCTAACGGTGTACATAGGGCCGGTTAACAAACTGCTGAGCAGTCTTGGCGGGCCCATCGCAACTTCGACGACAACAGGCATCTACATGGTATACGGGCTCTTAGCCTATTACATCATTCGTAAACCGGGAACGGCGGTTGTCACGTTTGCGATTGGCGGCACGATTCAGGCTCTGACGGGGACGGTATACGGAATCGCTTCGTGTTTTGTGGCAGCAGGCTGTTATATGATCGTAGCCGAGACGATTTTTGCCATCTACCGCCACAAAAAGTGGAGTGCCGGCGTGCTCATGCTGGTTGGCGGCGCGATGGTACCGCTGTGGTTTCTGTTCGCGGCCAACATGTTCGGATATACGTCTTGGCCGCTTGAAGTGCTTGGTATTGCGCTGGTCGTGCGCATTCTGAGCGGCGTGCTCCTCTGCGGTCTGTTAACCAAAGTGTTAGGAGAGGCGTTAGTGAAGACAGGCCTGCTTCGCCGGTTTGCCGTCGCCGTAAAGGGATAGTTCCATGTCGGGATCAACGGTAACATGCCGGGACCTCGGATTTCTTTACGATGGAGAAGAGCGCCCGGTTATACAGGATCTCCATCTGGAGATCGAGCAGAACGGGTGGGTCGCGATCCTCGGGGCAAGCGGCAGCGGGAAGTCAACGCTGTGCCAGCTGCTGTGCGGTCTTCTTCCGCGGAGCGGCGGAGGTACAAGAACTGGGGAAGTGCTGCTTAATGGTTTCGATCCCGCCACGGCGCCGATTGCCGAGGTGGCCGAGGCGATAGGGGTATTATTTCAGGATCCGGATGCACAGCTCGTTCAGGGCATCGTAGAGGACGAGGCGGCCTTCGGTCCTGAAAATATGCGGGTTTCACCCGCTGAGATTGAGGAGCGGGTGGTGCAGTCCCTTACGGCGGTCGAGCTGTTGGAGCGCCGGATGGATCCGGTGCGCAGCCTGTCCGGCGGACAGCGGCAGCGGACGGCCATTGCCGCGGTGCTGGCGCTGCGCCCGCGGCTCTTCGTCTTCGACGACGCCTGCGCCAGCCTGGATGCCGCGGCGCAGGCGAACTTCCTGCAGCTGTGCCGCAATCTGCAGGCGGAGGGCCGGACGCTGATCACCGCGTCCGGCCGCTTTGACGATGTCGCGCGCGCCGCAGGGCGCGTCATCGTCCTGGACGGCGGCACCGTCGTGCTCGACGGGCCGCCGGAGGAGCTGCTGCACCGCTGCGGGGAGCAGTTGGTGCAGCTGGGCTTGCTGCCTCGGCCCGCAGGCGAGGCAGCGGGTGCCGCCGCCGGGGACAAGCCTGTCCCGGCGGCAACTCCTCCGCAGTCGGCTGAACCCCGTGCGGAAGTGCCGATCCCCACAGGTTCCCTGCCTGCATCGGTATCCCGTGCGGAAGTACCGATTCCCGCAGGTGACGTGCCTGCGGCGGTACCCAATGCGGAAGGCGCGAGGCTGTCTGCCGTCTCCCCGCTGCTCCAGATTGATTCGCTGACGTTTGCCTATCCCGGCGGCCGGGAGGCGCTGCGCGATATCGATGCGAAGATTGATCCCGGCGACTGGGTGCTGCTGACCGGGGAGAACGGGTCCGGCAAAACGACCCTCAGCCGCCTGATCATGGGACTGCTGCAGGCCCCGGCAGGCAGCATACGCTGGCAAGGGGAAGATACGAAGGGAATGGCCGTCTACCGCAGAGCCGAGATGATCGGCTATGTGTTCCAGCAGCCGGAATATATGTTTACCGCCCCGAATGTGTGGGAGGAACTGATTTACAGTCTTCATGGAGGGGTGTCCGTGAAGAAGCGTCCGGAGCTGTCTGCTGGCCAGCAGCAGCGCGCTAGGTTTCTTTTGGAGAAAGCGGGACTTACGGATCGGCTTCAAATGTCTCCCTACCTGCTCAGTCAGGGGGAGAAGCGCCTTCTGAGCATCATCAGCCAATTGATGCTGCAAAGAGCGCTGTACATCCTGGACGAACCGACGTCGGGGATGGACTATGCCGCCATCGATAAGGTGATCGAGCTGTGCCGTTTTGTCATTGGGGAAGGTTCGGCCATATTGATGATTACGCACGATCCCGAGCTCATGAAGAGACATGCCACTTCCTTTATTCATCTGCGAAGCGGGAAAATGACTGTGCAACCTTCGTTGTAACCCTTACAATAGAAATGTTACATGATGTGAAAGCGCTCCTGGTATCGGGAGGCGCTTTTATGCTGTTGGCCCCGGTTTTTATCCTTATCAGAAGGACACATATCGGAAACCTGATACAGCAGGGACTGGAATTATGCCGGGGCTGTCTAGAGTAAAGGGGACGAAGGAACGTGGGTGTATTAAAACAAGACAAACGCAGTTATGTCCTGGTCGGTATTTTGTTATCCACCTTCATGGCTGCGATCGAAGGAACGGTAGTCGGCCCGGCGGGACCGGCCATTATCAGCAGCTTCGGCAGCGTAAGCCTCATGAGCTGGATTTTTACGGCCTACCTGCTGACGATGGCGGTAACAACGCCGATCTTCGGTAAAATAAGCGATTTATATGGACGCAAGCCCGTATTTTTATACGGCTCGCTGATCTTTCTCGTAGGCTCATTGCTGTGCGGCCTGTCGCAGAACATGACGCAGCTGATCATATTCAGGGCAATCCAAGGAATTGGGGCCGGTGCGGTTATTCCGGTGACCTTTACGATTGTCGGAGACATTTACAATCTGGAGGAACGAGGGAAGATTCAGGGGATGATCAGCTCCGTATGGGGTATCTCTTCTCTGATCGGACCGCTGCTTGGCGGGTATTTCGTGGATTACCTGTCCTGGCACTGGATCTTTGTTTTTAATGTACCGTTTGCGCTGTTATCGATATGGCTGATTTTCCGTTATTTCAAAGAGGAGCGCACCACCCGCGAAGTATCGATCGATTACGGGGGAGCGGCCCTGTTTACCGTGGGAATGACGGCGCTGTTGTTTGCGCTCGCGGTAGGCGGCGGAGAGAGCTATTCCTGGACTTCTCCGTTCATGCTCGGTTTGATGATCGGTTCCGTGGTGCTGCTCCCTGCGTTTCTGGTGGTGGAGAGCCGGGTGAAGGAGCCGATGCTGCCGCTCCATCTGTTCAAGATCCGGGATATTACGGTATCGACGGTAGCCAATATTCTGGTAAGCGCGCTTATTATCGGGCTGACCACGTATTTGCCGCTGTGGATTCAAGGGGTTCGGGGCGGCAACGCGACCTTGTCGGGCCTGACATTAGCCCCGATGTCGATCGGATGGCTGATCGGTTCGATTATCAGCGGGCGCTTGATCATTAAATCCGGTTCCCGGAAAACGGCGATTATCGGCGTCGTATTTCTAATCATCGGAGCGGTGGGATTGGCGTTCATGCATAAGGATACGGCGCTGGGAGTGCTGCTGGTCTTTACGTTCATTTATGGGGTCGGCTTCGGATATATCTCCACCTTGTTTCAGATCATCGCGCAATCTTCGGTGGGTTATGAGGTCCGGGGAGCTTCCACGGCGCTGAACTCCTTCATCCGCACGTTCGGTCAGACCGTGGGCGTAGCGGTGTTCGGATTATGGGTCAATGCGGGAATTGCGGGCAGACTTGCGGCGGAGCCGGATGCCGCAGGCATTACCAGCGACGATATTAATAAGCTGCTCTCTCCGCATGGCATGGCTGAACTGCCCGAAGGTTCAGGCAGCCTGCTGAGCGGAATACTGGAGGGCAGCCTGAATTCCCTGTTTGTGGTGATGGCGGTGATGGCGGTGATCTGTATGCTGATCGTGGCCGCCTTCCGCAATGCGCCTCCTGAACCCGAGACGGGAACGGAAGAGACACAGCCGTCAGGCCATTGATGGATGGACTCATGTAAGGCATATATTTTTTCATAGCATATTTAACAGGATCCCGGTCTCTCAGGCCGGGATCCTGTTTTCTTGTTTAGTGCAACTCTTTGCGGACGCTAACGCGTTTCGCAACAATCCCTTCGAAAGTGTCTGAAATCTTGCTAATATGCCCTACACGGTGCAGGGTGAACTCCGATATAATAAACATATTTCGCTCTATAAATGAATTTCTCATACTACATAAACCCAAGGGGCTGCCGATGTATGTCCAAATTTAATCTGTTCCGAAAAATCATGCTGTTTATTTTCCTGATGTTGATTCCGATTGTCGGCCTCTATTTCTATTCGAACCAAACCACGACAAACGTGCTCAGCAAGGAGCTCAGCCAATCGAATACGAACCAGCTCGTCTTCTTTCAGAATCAGGTGAACACAAATATCGATATATTGGCATCGTGGCCGAATTTGCTGCTGCATGACCCGGATATTTCAAGCTTTCGGGATATTTATTTGCAGGATAAATATCTGAACCTGGACGCGATTAACCTCGTGAAGCAGATCCAGACGAAGCTGAGCATACAGGAGAGCTCTTCGAACTGGCGCAGCCATCTGGCCATTTATTCCCCGTCCCTTGGGCGGGTGGTCACCGAAAGCGATGCCGGCTTTTACTCGCCAGAAGAGCTTGCGGAGGACGTGAAGCCGGGCTGGCAGGTTACTTCTTATGATGAGGGGAGCGATCGGCGGTTCCTGTTTGTCTGGTATTCGGTGGCACCGTATTCCACCCAGCATCATACAGGCAAGGCGAATACCGTGATCAAGGTTGAATTCGACAGCACCAACATTCAGGATATGCTGGACCGCTTTAAAAGCGACGGAAGGAGCGATCCGTTCTACTATAAACCGGATACCGGCGTTATTTACAACCGTACCGCGGACCAGGAACTGATTAACCATATGATTGCGGAGCTGGGTCGGGAGCCGCTTCAAGACGTGGAGAACCGCGTGAAGGAAGTGGGCGGCAAAACCTATTCGGTCAGCATCGTATTATCGGAAACGACCGGATGGTATTTGATAGACTATATTCCGCTATCGGACATTATGAAGCCGATCCATACGTCCAACAGGCTCTTTTATATATCGATCGCCGCATTGCTCTTGATGAGCTGCCTCGCCGCATACCTGCTGTACTCCCAGGTCCAGGTTCCGATCAAGCAGCTGGTTTATGTGTTCCGCAGGCTGCAGGCCGGGGATTACGCGGTGAGGATGAAGGTATCGGGCCGAAACGAGTTCAGTTTTCTGGCTACGAGATTCAATTCAATGGTGGAGCAGATCCAGGAGCTGTTCGAGCATGTATACATGGAGAAGATCCACGTCAGGGAAGCGAAGCTGAAGCAGCTGCAGTCCCAGATCAATCCCCATTTCTTCTATAATTGTTTCTCGTTTATCACCAGTATGGCGAAGCTTCGGAAATACGAAGCCGTCGTGGCGATGTCGCACAACTTGTCCCGGTATTTCCGGTATACCACGCGTCAGGAAAGGGAACTGGTTCCCTTGCCCGATGAGATGGAGTTCGTTACGCATTATTTGGAAATACAGCAGATGCGAATGAGGCGTCTGAAATATCATCTCGATTTGACGGAAGAAGCTGAAGGCATGGAGATCCCGCCGCTGGTCATTCAGCCTTTGGTAGAGAATGCCGTACTGCATGGCATTGAACCTCATTCGGGTGATGGCGAGATCAGGGTAACCTTCCGAATTCTGGACGGCATGGCCTGCATCCAAGTGGACGATAACGGAATAGGCATGAACGGGCAGAAGCTGGCCGAGCTGGAGGCTCGGTTGAACAAGCCGATGGATCAGGAGATGGGATGCGGCGTCTGGAATGTTCACCAGCGCATGCGGCTGCGTTATGGCGAAGAAGCGGGCCTGCGGTTTGCGGAATCTCCGCAGGGCGGCGTACGGGCTGTGCTCTATTGGCCGCTGCCGGATCGCTCGGAAGGAATCAATCAAAGTCAGGGCAGGGGGCAGGGAATGAATGAATATCTTATTGGTTGATGACGAGAGTTATGTCACGGAAAGTTTATATCAGACGATACCATGGCGTGAGCTGGATATTGAAGAAGTGTATCAGGCTTCTTCCGCCTTGGAGGCGATCGACCTGCTGGAGGAGGAGGACATCGATGTGGTGGTCACGGATGTTCGGATGCCGGTCATGACCGGCCTGGAGCTGATGGAGACCATAACCGAGCGGTGGACGCATATCCGCTGCATTTTGCTTACGGGTTATTCGGATTTTGAATATGCCAAGCAGGCGATTCGGCTGCAGGCATCCGATTACATTTTGAAGCCGGTGGACGATGATGAATTCATACGCAGCGTGAGCTCCGCCTTGGCGTCAATCAAGGAGGAGCGGAAGGAGCTTGGGCAGTACCATCAGTTGATGTACAGCCGCAAATCGGATCTCGGCATTCTGCGAAACAGCCTCATGCATGATCTCTTGCTTGGACGCGAGATCCCGCGCCCTTCACTCGAACACAAGCTGCATGAATACGAGATCCCGCTCCGAACAGACCGGCGGACGGTCATGCTGCTGATCCAGCTCGGGCAGAAATTTACAAGGATGGACGAACATTCGGTCAGCCTGATGGAATATGCCATCGGTAATATTGCGGAGGAGGTATTTGCCGAGCTGCTCCATGTATGGTCCAGCAAAACGCCGCATAACGGCTTGATTCTGTTAGCTCAGTCCAAGGTTGAAGAAATGAATCCATTCGCGGATTCCCGCGCATTGAAACAGTATGTAATCCAGTTTCAACAGGATGTGGACAGCTATCTGAAGGGAAGCATTTCAGTTCTCGTGTCGGCCTCCTTTGATTTTCCGAAGGAATTGGCATCCGTTTACCGGTCGGGATTAAGCTCGCTTTACCTCTGGCGAAACGGAGATCATGAAGCCATCCGGTTTGCTGAAGACCATGATGGCCGGCTGCGTGAGCCTGTATGGGACGTGACCCAGGCTTTTGCCAAACCGCCCAGTCTGCTGCATCTGCTGGAGACAAGGCAGTGGGATGCCGCCCGGGACAAAATAGAACAAGTCTTTGCAGAGATTGAAACCGCATTCATTGGGCAGACGGCGTTGTATGAAATGTTTTTATCGGTTGCGAATGCCTTTATGTACCTGGCTCATAAGCAGGGCCATTACGTTCATCAGCTCGATCAGGCCGGCTGGGATCCCCTGTATATTCAGCAGGTGGTTCAGTCGGCTGCGAAGCTGCGTTCCTGGTCGCTTGATATGCTGAACAAACTTCATGATATCTCCTCCGAGCAGGAGACAACGAGCAAAAGCCATATCATCAAACAGGTTCAGGAGATGGTGACTGCCGATTCGGGTCATGACCTGTCCGTCAAGACGATTGCGGACCGGGTATTTCTGCATCCGGTGTATTTATCCAAGATTTATAAGAGTGAAACCGGAGAGGGACTTGGCGATTATATTATCCGCAAGCGAATGGAGCGGGCGTTATACCTGCTGAAGCATACAAACAAAAAGATTTATGAAATTACCGCTGAGCTTGGCTACCAGAACCCGCAGTATTTTAGCAAGATGTTCCGGAAGCACTACGGGATGACGCCGAACGAATACAGAGACCAAGGATGTTGCTAAAGGTGCAGAAATCTTCGATTCGTGACATAGGATGCGACTGCCGGCCCCTCTATAATTAAACATGTAATCCATAAGGTGGTAGAAGGGGGATTTAGATATGAACGCTAGAAGAAAGAAATGGTTCCCGATCCTGGCCGCGTCCTTGTTGCTGGCCGGATCCTTGGCCGGATGCTCCGGGAGCGAGCCGAAGCCGGAATCGGCACAGCAGCCAGCCGAATCCAAAACTGAAAACGTCTACAAAGACAAATACGATCCGGAAGTTACGATTACGACGGTGTGGGGCGTCGATCCAACGCTGCAATTCAAGAATGGGGAAACGATCGAGAACAACGTGGCTACGAAGTGGGCCAAGGAGAAGTTCGGCATCAACATCAAATCGCTGTGGTCCATTACGGATACCAACGGCGCTTTTGCAACCAAGCTGCGTCTGGCTATGTCCTCCGGACAGGAGATGCCGGATATCGTCACGCTCGGCACCGAAAATCAGCAGCTGGCCCAGGATTTAATCGATTCCGGCATGTTTGCCGAGGTAGGCACGCTGTTTGACCAGTATGCATCGGAAACGTGGAAGAACGCGATGAATCTGGATTCCAATGTGTGGAATCAGTACAGCCGGGACGGTAAGCGAATGGGGCTTCCGGTACTGGATTTTGCCTATAATCACGACTATGTATTATGGATCCGGCAGGATTGGCTGGACAAGCTGGGGATGAGCGCACCGAAGTCGATGGATGAGCTTGAGCAGGTGATGGAGGCCTTCAAGAACCAGAACCCTTCCGGTCTAGCCCCGGACAAAGTCACCCCGCTCAGCATTGGCTTCAAAACGTCCATGAGCACCTGGATGGGCGATCCGTCCTGGATATTCGGCGCTTACGGAACGCTGCCGCAGCAGTGGAACGTGGCTGAGGACGGAAGCCTGGAATATGGCTCGGTCCATCCAGGCATGAAGGAAGGCTTGGCGAAGCTGAACGAGTGGATGAATAAAGGGTATATTCCGAAGGAAGCCGCACTGTGGGATGAGAATAAGACTGCCGAGCCGGCTGTAGCCGGAACGGCCGGGATCATTCCGGGGCCCTATTGGATGAGCGGCTGGCCGCTGATCGATACCGTGAAGAATGCGCCGGAAGCCGTCTGGAAGCCTGTGCAAATTCCGGCTGGTCCTGATGGCACTGCGATGCGGCATGGAACGCAGTATACAAATGGCGTTACCCTGATCCATAAAGACATGGAGCATCCTGAAGCTTTCTTCACGTATCAGAACTACCTGTTTGATAACTTTGCCGTGTCCAAGGAAGGCGGCGAATTTGCCAATGGACTGTTCGAAGGCTATGACTTCGAGCTCGATGCCAATGGCGAAATGGTTCCGAACGATCAAATCGAAGGCGGTTATGTCAATGTCGTCCGTTATTTGCTGGTCCGCGACGGTGCCCGGATTCCGGACGAGCAGATGAAGGCGCTGCTGAAGCTGGCAAAAGGGGAGAAGCCGGAGAGCCGTCTCGAAAAAGATGTCGCGGTCAACTATGGCAAGGATACGCCGGCCGCTGCCGAGGTGCTCCTCTCCCAAGAGGAGATCTCCAAGAAGAACATGTTTACGGGACCGGTTACCGCCACCATGAAATCGAAGTGGGATTATCTCCTGAAGATCGAGAATCAAACCCTGAACGAGATCATTTACGGCAAGCAGCCGGTTGAATCGTTTGATAAATTTGTAGAGACGTGGAAAGCGGGAGGCGGTGAACAGATCACCAAAGAGGTTAACGAATGGTATCAAAGCGTGAAGTAGTTTTGGTTACCGATTTATGAAGGGCGGCCTGCCAAAGGCCGTCCTTTTTGTGCCATTGGAGCCGCCGCAAATTGATTGCTATCGTGCCATGAATATTGGTTTTGTGGGCTACTGCGTCCCGTGGGACGGGTCCTATAATCAAGAGGTAGATTGATTTAACGGGAGGATCTTGGATGAAGAGGATGAAAAAAACATGGCCTTTCCACGTCATGCTGCTGCCGGCCCTTATCTGTCTGTTCTTATTCAGTTATTTGCCGATGGGCGGCATCATTATGGCTTTTCAGGACTATAAGCCGTGGGAGGGCGTTGGCGGCTCCGCATGGGTGGGCTTGGACAATTTCCGTTATTTGTTTGAAAGGCAGGACAGCATGCAGGTCATATGGAACACCTTGGTCATCGCGGTGATGAAAATCGTGTTCAATCTGCTGATTCCGTTCGTGTTTGCCATCCTGCTGAATGAAATTCGAAAAACGGCGCTTCAGCGGAGCATCCAGACGATGGTGTATTTGCCCCACTTTTTGTCCTGGGTCATCCTGGGCGGAATTTTGATCGAAATGCTCGCCGTGGACGGCTTTGCCAATCGGATTCTGGCGGCCGTCGGCATCGATCCGATCTTTTTTCTCGGAGACAATAACTGGTTCCGGTTCACGGTGATCGTGTCTGACGTATGGAAGGAGTTTGGCTACAATACGATTGTATTCCTGGCTGCGCTGGCCGGTGTTAGCCCGACCTTGTACGAAGCTGCGGAGATGGATGGAGCGGGACGCCTGAAGCAAACGCTTCATATCACGATCCCTGCCATGATTTCCATCACGATCGTTGTCGGAACATTGGCGCTGGGCAACATCCTGAATGCCGGGTTTGACCAAATCTTCAACCTGTACAATCCGCTGGTATACGAGAAAGGCGATATTATCGATACCTTTGTATACCGTACAGCAATCCTGAATGGCGAGATGGGGTTTGGAACGGCCATCGGCTTGTTTAAATCGGTGATCAGCATGGCCCTTATTCTCGTATCCTATCGGCTGGCCTACAAGTGGGCGGGCTACCGTATATTCTAGCAGAGCGAAAGAGGGAGAGCCATGTACCATAAAACGATGGAATACCGCATATTTAACGTGTTTAATACCTGCTTGCTTGTCGCGCTGGCCATTCTCTGCATCATTCCGCTGCTTCATGTGCTGGCGATTTCGTTCAGCTCCAAAGCCGCTGCCGACGCCAGTCTGGTGGGATTATGGCCGGTCGATTTTTCGCTGGAGGCTTACAAGAAAACGATCAATAACCCGGCGTTTTTGCACTCGATCTGGATCTCCATTGCGCGTACCGTATTAGGAACGGCTCTAACGCTTGCCGTAACGTTCCTGGCTGCATACCCGCTGTCCAAGGAGAACCGCGTCTTCCGCAGCCGCAGTATTTATTCCTGGCTGTTTGTGTTCAGCATGGTGTTTAATGGCGGCCTGGTGCCATTCTATATCGTGATTCAGAAGCTGGGCTTGATCAACTCCTTCTGGGTGCTGGTCATTCCCGGCACCGTGAATACCTTTCTGGTGATCCTGATGCTGAACTTCTTCAGGGGGATTCCGAAAGAACTGGAGGAAGCAGCTTTCATTGATGGAGCCGGCCATTTTAAAACGCTGTTTAAAATTTATTTGCCGATCTCGCTGCCCTCGATTGCCACGATTGCGCTGTTCAGCATGGTGTTCCATTGGAACTCATGGTTTGACGGGCTGCTATACCTGAACAATGCCAAGGACTTCCCGCTGGCGACCTTCCTGCAGACGGTTATTATCCAGCGAGACATGAGCTCGATGAGCATGAGCCCGAAAGAGATGGAGCTGTTGTCCCAGACGACGGTGAATGCCGCACAGATCTTTATCGGCGCGGCGCCCATCCTGCTGGTCTATCCTTTTTTGCAGCGTTTTTTCGTTAAAGGGATGACGCTGGGCTCTGTCAAAGAATAAGAGATGCAAACATAACAGGAAACAGGAGGTTTAACCTACTATGAAACGAACGTTTAATCCGATTAGCTCGCGCGTTCCGCACATGCTGCATGGAGCCGATTATAATCCGGAGCAATGGCTTCGTTATCCCGAAGTCCTCGAAGAGGATATCCGGCTGATGAAGCTGGCGAATTGCAATGTGATGTCCGTTGGCATATTTTCATGGGTTTCCTTGGAGCCCGAGGAAGGCGTGTTCACGTTTGATTGGCTTGACGCCGTATTGGACCGCTTTGCCGCCAATGGAATTTTTGCTTTTCTGGCAACGCCAAGCGGCGCAAGACCGGCCTGGATGTCGGAGAAGTATCCTGAGGTGCTGCGCGTAAGCGAGAGACGGGTCCGTAACCTGCACGGTTTCCGGCATAATCATTGTTATACTTCGCCGGTCTATCGGGAGAAGGTCCATACGATCAACAGGAAGCTTGCGGAGCGGTACGGCAATCATCCAGCTGTAATCGGCTGGCATATCTCGAATGAGTTTGGCGGCGATTGCCATTGCGACTATTGTCAGGACGCATTCCGGTCCTGGCTGCAGTCAAAGTATAGAACGCTGGATGAGCTGAACCATGCCTGGTGGACTTCGTTCTGGAGTCACACGATTACGAAATGGAGCCAGATCGAATCCCCAGCACCGCACGGTGAGACGCAGGTCCATGGAATGAACCTGGATTGGAGACGGTTTGTAACCGATCAGACGGCGGATTTCATCCGTCATGAAATTGAACCCCTCCGCAGGGTCAATCCATCCCTTCCGGTTACGACCAACCTGATGGAATATTTTGAAGGACTGAATTACTGGAAGTTCGCTGATCTGCTGGACGTGGTATCTTGGGACAGCTATCCGACCTGGCATGATCAGGGCGGGGATGAGGCCGTGCAGGCAGCCCGCGTTGCCATGATGCATGATATTATCCGCTCGATCAAAGGCGGACAGCCTTGGATGCTGATGGAGAGCACGCCAAGTCTGACCAACTGGCAGCCGGTGAGCAAGCTGAAGCGTCCGGGTATGCATTTGCTGTCTTCCATGCAAGCCGTTGCCCATGGTTCGGATACGGTGCAATATTTTCAATGGCGCAAGAGCAGGGGATCGAGCGAGAAGCTGCACGGCGCCGTCGTCGATCATGTCGGTCATGAACACACCCGGGTGTTCAGCGATGTGGCCGAGGTCGGGGACTATCTCAAGAAGATGGATGCCGTTGTAGGAACGGGCATTCCGGCTGAAGCGGCGGTCATTTTTGACTGGGAGAACCGCTGGGCCATCAACGATGCCCAGGGTCCCCGGAACAAGGGAGTCAAGTATGAAGAGACCGTGCAAGAGCATTACCGGGCTTTATGGAAGTTGGGAGTCCCGATCGACGTCATCGATATGGAGCAGGACTTCTCCGGATATAAACTTTTGGTAGCGCCCATGCTGTATATGGTGCGCCCAGGCGTGGGCGAGCGGATTCAACAATTTGTGGAAGCGGGCGGCACGTTTGTTGCAACGTATTGGTCGGGAATCGTCGACGAGTTTGACCTTTGCTTCCTTGGCGGATTTCCGGGCCCCCTCCGTAAGACGCTTGGCGTATGGTCGGAAGAAATCGATGCTCTGCATGATCACGATGTCAATGGGATCGTAACGAATGACGGAGGGGGGCTTGGCTTGGCCAAAGCTTATGAAGCCATTGAGCTCTGCGACCTCATTCATCTGGAGACGGCGGAGGCGCTGGCCGTTTATCGGTCCGATTTCTATGCGGGACGGCCAGCATTGACGGTCAATCAGCTGGGGAAGGGCCGGGCCTATTATATCGCCTCCCGGAACAAGGAGCCTTTTCATTCCGATTTTTACAGGAAGCTCGTTGAACAGACAGGCGTCCGCCGGGCGCTGCCGGTGGAGCTGCCTCCGGGCGTAAGCTCGTCCATTCGTACAGATGGAGAGTCGGACTACATTTTCGTGATGAACTTCTCTGGCGAAGCGAAGCGGGTCACGCTGGACGGAACCCGGTACAGCGATTTTATTTCAGGCGAAGCCATAGGGGCTGAACTTGTGTTGGTTCCTTATGGAGTGAAGGTGATCATAAAAGGCGGGATTTCGTAAGCCGTCTTAGCATTCGATGCTCCGATTCGTTTACAAAACATGCCTCTTCCAGGGACAGGTGCCTTCGTAAGGTGCCTGTCCTTGCTTCATATACAGCGTAGCTCTTTTGTCTATACCATAGGATCGTCTTATCCGCACCGGATCTGACATTTCGCCCTCTTGCGCACGGGGTTCATTTTGCTTGGAAAAGGACCGGAAATGTTGGCATTATGCCCTGTGGCTTCATTTGGAGAGCGCTTACAATAGGGGGGCACTTGCGCAGTGAACGAAAACCAGGAGGTATCGTAATGACTGGAGTCGCGAAAGGAGTTTGGTTCAGGATGTTTCTTTGCGTGTCAATGCTTGCGTTAACGTTTGGCTTTTCGGGTAACGGCGCCGCCGAGGCGGCGCCTGCCTTTGCAAAAGGAGCGGACATCAGCTGGGTTCCCGGTATGGAAGCTCAAGGATATAAGTGGAAGGACAAGACAGGGGTTCAGCGCGATATTCTGGACATTCTGAAGAACGATTACCAGATCAATTCCGCCCGGATTCGAGTCTGGGTCAATCCCAATATGAATGATTACATGAACGGCTATCTGAATGCGGAAAAAGCCGCCGAGCTGGCCCAGCGTGCCAAGAATAAAGGCATGAGCATTATGCTTACGCTGCATTACAGCGATTCCTGGGCGGACCCGGGACAGCAGAACAAGCCGTATGCCTGGCGTAATTTTACCTTTCAGCAGCTGATGGATGCGGTCTATTCCCATACCGTCTATGTGATGAACACCATGAAGAATAAGGGCGTGACGCCGGATTGGGTACAGGTCGGCAACGAAACCAACAACGGGATGCTGTGGGAGGATGGCAAAGCTTTGGCGAACATGAAGAATTACGCCTGGCTCGTCAATACGGGGCATAATGCAGTGAAGTCCGTCAGCAGCCAGACCAAGACGATCGTTCATTTATCGAATGGCTACGACAATGAATTGTTCAAGTGGAACATTGGCGGCTTGATCAGCAACGGCGCGAACTTTGATATTATCGGCATGTCGCTGTACCCGGAAGCAGGCGATTGGTCATCGAAGGTCGATCAAACGATTGCCAATGCCAAAGACATGACCGCCAGATATGGGAAAAGCATCATGATCAGCGAAATCGGCATGGATTACAATCAGCCCGCGGCAGCCAAGAGCTTTATCCAGAGCATTAAGACCAAGGTAAGAGGCTTAGCGGGAGGTACGGGGCTGGGCGTGTTCTACTGGGAGCCTGAAGCAGCGCCGGGATACAATGCGGGATACATCAAGGGAGCCTGGCAGGCGGACGGGAAGCCGACTATTGCCTTGGAAGGCTTTAAAGACTGAGTGTATTTAACAAGAAGAACCCTGATTCCAAGAAGGAGAAAGGGTTCTTCTCTTTGTTTGTCAGCTCTACTGGCGCACGATTTGTACCTGTTCCGCATGTTTCCCCATTTTACTCAGAAGCCCAATGAGTTGATGTTTCTCTTCCTCATCCAATCCACCCAGGGCATGCTCGATGTGTCGTTCATGCAGGGGGTATAGCTTCTGCATTAATTGCTCTCCGGGCGGAGTCAGCTCGGCGTAAATGACTCTTCTGTCCTCGGGACAGGGTTTGCGGCGCACATAACCTTTTTCAACGAGCTTATCAACTACATAGGTTACGTTTCCGCTCTGCAGGAGCAGCTGTGCCCCGATCTGCTGGATGGGCTGGCGGCCTTTATAGAACAGTACTTCCATTACGGCAAATGAAGTTGGATTAAAGCCTTCGATTTTACTATTATTCACGACATGTTCGTTGACGCTCTTGAATGACTTGGCAAACACCCGATACAGGTGCATAGCAAGCTGTGTATCGCGTTCATGTGACACCTTCATACATTCTCCCGCCTTTGATATGGACTCATGTCCTGAATTACTTCAAATCTAAGATTACGCTGAAATGAGTAAATTCAACATGTGATTTGTCACAATCCGGCCGAAACATTTTCATTCTCCGCTCGTATCAACTACACCTCCAGCTCGATAAGCCGGAATCAGAGGGATTTAAATGAATGTTTTGCTAAATGCAACGAATCTTTGTCCATCTGCGTAATACTGAGATAAGGATTAACGGATGGGGTGTTAGGATGCATAAGATTCAAGAGAATGAATGGGGTACCGAACCGGTACTGAAGGTGGAGATTCAGCAGGCGGGTTACGAACCAGGCCGCCCGCGCATACGGGATATATCGTTTCAAGTGGCACCCGGCGAACTGCTGGGGTTGATCGGTCCGAATGGAGCCGGAAAGAGCACAACCATTAAGACGGTGCTGGGGCTGCTTAAAGATAGTAAAGCCGACGTCTTTATTGCAGGTCAGCCTCCCCGATATGCTTACGTTCCCGAGCAGCCGGTGTTTTATGAGGATTTGACGCTGTGGGAGCATTTGGATTTAGCGGCTGCTGCATTTGGAATGGATGATGAACATTTCGAGAGACAGGCCGATCAGCTTCTCCGTCAGTTTGGAATGGAGCCGGTGCGCAATGAACTGCCGGGAGGCTTCTCCAAAGGAATGAAGCAGAAGATGATGCTGATGATCGGATTTCTCTCCAAGCCGGACGTCTATATTGTAGATGAACCGTTTATTGGATTGGATCCCCGAGCCACCCGAGATTTCTTGAATCTGCTGCTTGAGGAGAGAAGTCGTGGAGCCGGCGTATTGATGTCCACCCATGTGCTGGATACTGCAGAGAAAATTTGCGATCGCTTTGTGCTCATATCCGCAGGCCGGATTGCCTCGGAGGGCACGTTGGATCAAATCCGCCAGGCCGCTGATCTTCCCGGCGCATCGTTGTTTGATTGTTTCGATGCGCTGACATGAGGGAGGGAATGGACATGGATCGATCCTATCATTTTAGCCATCCGGGCTCCCTCTTTTGGCGAAGGGTGACCGCTCATTGGAAGAATCAACGCGACAATCTGGCAACCGTGGTCGACTGGATCGTAATGCTGTATATCATTGTTCCGGGTCTGCTGCTGGGAGGCGGGCTCTACCGCGAGTTATGGACGAGCCCGCTTCCCGGATGGGCACAGTTCTTCCCGCTGCAGGCGGTGGTAGGTCTTCTGCTCTTTATGTTCTCAGGCAGAGTGCTGCTGTTCCTGGAAGAGGCTGACGTATTGTTTCTTCGCCAGCAGCGAGGCTGGATGAAGGGGTTAATGATCAGGGGCATGGCATACAGTCATACGGTCTCAGCGATCAAGGGATTGGTCGTTACTGTGCTTGCGTTGCCAATTCTGGTCAGGGAACATGAGATAACCGGCATTGCCCTGGTGACCTTGCTGATGATGACGGCTGTATGCGCCTGGTGCGCGAATTTATTAACCGCTATGATTCGCTCCAGCTATAAAGGCTGGCGGAAACATGGAATGACTTATCTCGTACGCTGGCTCTCATTCGGACTGTTAGCGCTGCTTGTTACATTTTGGCTTGAGTCCTATGCTGTATTGTGGGCAGCTGCCTTGATTCTGCTTATGGTGCTGTTTCTTCTTAGCCGCAAGCGGCTTGCCATGCAAGGAACCTTCATCGCAGATGCGCGTGAGGATGCGAAGACAAGGGTCCAGTTGACGGAGAAGCTGCTCGTTCAAGCCGTCGGCAAACCACCAAGTGTACGAAGCAAGACCTGGTTTATGCGCAAGTCCGGCCGATTGTTCAAAGGTACAGTGGAGAAGAGGTTGGCCGATGCGGGGTTAAAGGCGATTTTGCGCCACCCTGAGAGCTTGTTATTGTACATTCAGATTACGCTGGTCGGCATTCCGGCTGTCTGGCTGCCGCCGCCGATCATCAAAATCATCGTATACCTTGCTCTGGTATTGATGATGTCGTATTGGCTGAATACAAGATGGGCGGTGTTCGCCAAAGCCGAGTTTATGCAGGTGCTCCCGTTTACGAATCAGCAGCATCGTACGGCTGGCGTCCTCGCGGTCCGAACCTTGCTCGCTCTTCCCGCATTTCTTTATTCGCTCGTGGCTGGGCTAACGCTTTTGCAAGGGGGAATGGGATGGCTCGCCGTGCTTGCACTGACTGTGCTGGCAGTCATGGTTGCGCCATCGCTTATGTCTTGGCCGGTCTACAAAGAGGAGAGACACCCACAAGAATAATAAAAAGCGCGCTGGAATGCTCCAAGGGATGGGGCATACAGCGCGCTTTTATTCAAGATATCAGAAAGTATAAACTTCGAAGCTAGTGACTTCCTGATATCGCAAGAAAAACTTCATCTAACTGCGGTCTGTCATCTGTGAAAGTACGTCGATCGACGTTTTTCTTATAGATATCAGAAAGTATAAACTTCGAAGCTAGTGACTTCCTGATATCGCAAGAAAAACCTCATCTAACTGCGGTCTGTCATCTGTGAAAGTACGTCGATCGACGTTTTTCTTATAGATATCAGAAAGTATAAACTTCGAAGCTAGTGACACTTCCTGATATCGCAAGAAAAACTTCATCTAACTGCGGTCTGTCATCTGTGAAAGTACGTCGATCGACGTTTTTCTTATGATTTACTTACCGCTGCTGCTTCGGCAGCATGCTTGCCTGCCGTATAACCGGTTGMAAAGGCGGCCGTAATATTGTAACCGCCGGTGTATCCGTGAATATCCAGAATTTCACCGCAGAAGAAGAGGCCGGGCATCAGCTTGGATTCCATGCTTTTGGGCTGGATTTCCTTGAGGCTGACGCCGCCGCCTGTCACGAAGGCTTCCTTCAGCGAACGGGTGCCCGACGCGCGGAACGTGAACTTTTTTAGAATCGAGATAAAGGTTGTCAGCGCCGTTTTGGAGATACCGCTGCAGATCATGTCGCTGTCGATGGAGGACTTGGATAGCAGCAGGGGGATCATTCGTTCCGGCAGCATGCCCTTGAGCACGTTTTTGATGCTTTTTCTCGGCTCATCCTCCAGCCGTCCTTTGAGATCGGCCTCAAGCTCAGCTTGAGAGCGATCGGGGAACATATCGATGGCCATGTCCACATTTACGATATCAAACTTCCGCTGCACCTGGCGGATGAACTGACTGCAGCGCAGCGCGATCGGACCGGACACCCCGAAATGGGTGAACAGCATATCTCCCCGGTGGGCAATCACTTTTTTTCCTTTCGGATTCCAGACGGAGAGCTCCACATCCCGCAGTGACAAACCTTGCAGCTCTTTAGAGGCAATAAAAGGCTCGGTGGAGACGATAGGCACTTCGGTTGGATACAGCTCCGTGATCGTATGTCCTGCCGCCTCAGCCCAAGGATACCCGTCCCCCGTCGAACCGGTTTGCGGTACAGACTGTCCGCCGGTTGCAATGATCACGCAGGAAGACTTGATCACTTCCCCGGATTTCAGTTCGATCCCGGCCGTTCGGCCGTTCTCATAGAGAACTTTTTTCACCGGACTGTTTGTCCGGATGTCGGTACCGAGCTCCTTCACTTTGCCAATCAAGGCATTCACGACACTGGAGGCTTTATCCGTCACAGGAAACATGCGCCCATTGTCTTCTTCTTTGAGGCGAATGCCAAGGCCCTCGAAAAAAGACATGATATCCTTATTGTTCCAATGCTGAAAAGCACTATATAGAAAACGGCCGTTTCCCGGGATGTTGGCAATCAATTCATCCTGTTCTTTGGCATTCGTCACATTGCATCTTCCGCCGCCCGATATGCCAAGTTTACGGCCTAGTTTATCTCCTTTGTCAATCAGCAGAACGGAAGCTCCTCTTTCCCCTGCCGCAACACAGGACATCAATCCGGAAGGTCCGCCGCCGACGACAATAATATCATATTCAAGCATGTTTGCTCATAGCTCCTTTGGGGGTATATCAATTAATAGATGAATCTTATTATATAGGATTTTTGCGAATTATCCCAAACCTCATGAATAGGACATAGGATGTAGTTTACCCGGGCTTCGAAAGAGAAATTACAAGATATTGTAATATGATGTCGCCTATGCTTTAATCAGAAATATTAGATGCGTCGTCCAATTGAGGTGATCGATCACTGTGCTGAGCCTATGGAAAGATATTTTGCTGCAAGTTTTGCTGTCTGGTACACTCATCTTTCATCTGCCGCTTCTCCTCGACAGACATCTAAAGTGCCTGAACAAGAAGAATCCGGATGATCTGCTTCGATTTCGCAAACATATTGTCATTGCATGCGGAATCAGCACTGTATTATGTGTCTTGATCTCGGCCATGAACGATTATTACGTACCGATCAACCTTGGGGTAATTCCGTTATTTTTAGGCATATTATATGGAGGTCGTCGTTCAGGGCTATTTCTTGCAGCTGTGTATATCACAAGCCAAGGGCTGATTAATGGTTGGTCCACGATCGGCCTCATCCTGAATATGCTGGTTCTGGGATATTCGCTATTACCTTGGATCACCTCTAATTTCAGGAAAGGCTCCATGACCGAGAAGATTTGTTGGCTGTGGAGCGCGCTTATTCCGGCCATGCTGATTATTGTAGCCTCCCACGCGATTGAAGGAAAGGTTAAGAATGATGCTCTGAATCCGGATACGATATTGGTGACCATTTTGTATATGCTGATCGGCATTTTTTATTCTGGAATGATTGTGTATTGGATCGAATTAACCAATGAGCGTCTGGGCGCGGGCCAATATGATGTGAAGAACAGAGAGTGGTCATCGTTAACCAAAATGATGGAGATGATTCCTTTAGGGATGGTCGCGGTAGATCGAAGCGGCAATATCATCGCCTTTAATCAACCGCTTATCCGCAGCTTTCGAAACGTGTTTCCCAATCTGTCGACCAAGGATGTGATCGGCAGACCGTTGTTTGACTTATTAGATGGCATGATTCAAAAAGAACATCTGCGCAGTCGGTTTCATAGAGCGATAGATGGAATCGAAAGCACCGGTGAGATTATGCGAAGCGCTACTAGGGTGTATTCCACGGGCATTTATCCGCTTATACATAACGAGAACGGCGACATCTTGGGTGCGGTAGGTATTATGGAAGATATTACGGAGCTGGAGCGGCTTCGGACGGAATTTATTAATGTAGAGCGTTTAAGTTTGGTTGGCCAAATGGCGGCAAGCATTACCCATGAAATTCGCAATCCGATGGCTGTCGTGCGTGGATTCTTGCAGCTGATGCAGGAGAAGAGTCCGGATACGCTGGACCATTATTACCGGATTGTCATGGAGGAGCTCGATCGGGCTAACGGTATCATCAGCGATTTTTTATCCCTCGCCCAAAACCGGGTTGCAGAAAAAGAAGAGTGTCACCTGCATGACATTATACATGAGCTCAGTCCCCTCTTGTGGGCTGACGCGAATTTGCGCGGCCAGAGCATTGAGCTGAAACTCGGAACCGAAATTCCCCATCTGCATCTGAATGCCAAGGAGATGAAACAGCTGATTCTGAACCTGTGCCGAAACGGGATGGAGGCTATGGACGACAAGGGGACGTTGACGATCGAAACCCGGGTCGATGGGGATCAGGTCCTGCTTTATGTTGCGGATACGGGAATCGGCATCTCCGAGAATGAGCTGGAGCGTTTGTTTGAGCCTTTCTTTACGACGAAGAGCAAGGGAACGGGGCTGGGACTTGCCCTGTGCATGAGCATTGTACAGCGTCATCACGGGACCATTGATGTGAAGTCGAGGCTAGGGGAAGGAACGGTTTTCATTATTTCCTTTCCCGTCCACTCTTACCTGCAAAGCTTACCGGAAACCGAGAGCGCTGCCGCTTCCGAATAAACGGATTGGTAATTAGGCATTCTAAGGTAGAGCTTAGGGTAAAGGAGGGATTCGGATGAGTAAAAATGATTCCAAACAACAGGAGCAGCAGGAGCGTGAAAACAAAGAGCGCCGTGGCGAGCCCATCGTTGACAAGAAAAAAGATGGGGTAAACTATCCTGCTACCTAGTTCAAAGAATGAAACAATGAAAGACGGGCGGTATCCTATTTTGTGATGCTGCTCGTTTTGTATTTTCTTGCTTTCACTCTTTAGGATTGTATAATATAGATATCGATGAGCTGTTATAATTCGAACAATCTTGTTTATATAAGGAGTGAAGCAGTTATGGGTATGTCTTTTGACCGATATATGCGCGATATGGTTCAACCGATGCGGGATGAGCTGACTAGCTTGGGAATCAAGGAGCTGACAACGCCTGAAGAGGTGGAGGAAGTGCTTCCGGCAGCGAAAGGTACAACGCTGGTCGTTGTAAACTCCGTATGCGGATGCGCAGCTGGGCAAGCACGTCCTGGTGTAGCTATAGCGCTTGAGAATCAGGTGAAGCCGGATCATTTGTATACCGTGTTCGCCGGACAGGATAAGGAAGCAACGGCGAAAGCCCGCGAGTATTTTGCTCCGTATCCTCCATCCTCCCCATCGATTGCGCTGTTGAAGGACGGAGAATTGGTGCATTTTATTGAGCGTCATCAAGTGGAGAATCGTTCTGCAGAAGAAATCGCGGCGGATTTGACCGACGCATTCAATCGCTACTGCCAATAATCCGGCAGTTACATAGGCCCCGAAGCATTCGGCATATTCCGAAGCCGCGGGGCTTTTGTTATAGGAGCACAGCACTTCATAAAAGAGAGAACATACTGAAAGGAGTCATCTATCATGAGCCTACAAGAACAAATTATCGCCGAACTGGGTGTCAAACCTACCATTAATGTGGAGGAAGAGGTACGCAAGCGCGTTAATTTTCTGAAAACCTATGTGAAGAACTCGGGTACTTCCGGATTGCTGATCGCCATTAGCGGCGGGATTGATTCGGCGGTGGCTGCCGGTCTGTGCAAACGGGCTACTGACGAGCTTACGGAGGAGACCGGTAAGGAATACAAGACACTAGGGGTGTTCCAGCCATACGGCGAGCAGGCTGATATTTCCGACAGCTACGCCACGGCGAAGGCCTTCGATTTGAAATATACCGTCGAGACCAATATCGAGGAAGCCGTGAACGAGGTTGCACTGGAGGTAGAGCATGGCCTGAAGAATATCGGCGTCCATAAGCATATGAGCATTCCCGGCAAAGGCAATGTGAAAGCAAGGGTGCGTATGGTGGTACAATATGCGCTGGCATTCGAACAGAATTTGATCGTGGTCGGCACGGATCATGCTTCCGAGGCGATTACCGGCTTCTATACCAAGTGGGGCGATGGAGCAGTGGACATTACGCCGCTGAGTTCCCTGAACAAGCGTCAGGTTCGGATGCTCGCATCCTATTTGGGGGTTCCGCAATCGATTCTGGACAAAGCGCCTTCTGCCGGCCTTTGGGAAGGTCAGACAGACGAGAAAGAGCTCGGAATCAGCTACGAGGATAACAGCGATTATCTGGAAGGCAAGACGATCAATCCTGATGTTCAGCAGAAGCTCGAGAGCTATTACAATAAAACCGCGCACAAGCGCAATACGATTCCAGGCATCTAACATACGAATACCCAGCAAATAGCCTTCCGGAGAAATACCCTCCGGAAGGCTATTTATTTAGCGAGGCACTAGGTTAGGTATACATGATGTTGTAGGTCGGTTTGAGAACGCCGTTGGCATATTGCTTCATATCGACCAGTTCGAGTCTTAGCCGGGGTTTGACACTGCCGAACAACGGAACGCCGTCACCAACTATTACCGGGTTGACCTTTAAGACAAGCTGATCGATCAGTTGATGCTGAAGCAGGCTTCCTGCCAATTCCCCGCCGCCGCACAGCCAGAGCTTACCGTCTGTCCGTTGTTTGAGATTATGGATGTACGGGATGGCGTCCTCCTTGACTAACTCAACTTCATCATTGGATTCGAATTCTAATGACCGTGAGAATATATAATGTTTGAGTCCTTTGTAACCAGGTTCACCCGGCTTAGCCCCCATCTTAAATCCAAACTCATAGGTTTTACCGCCCATCAGCACAGCCTCAAACTCCTGAATCTCTGCCAAGAAGTCCGGAACATGCTCCCCATCGAATAAAAAGAGAGTGCGGTCGATCCTCCCATCCATCATGGCTTGATCTGCGATAAAATAGTCAAGCGAAACGGCAACGTGATAAATCAATGAGCCCATAATATGCTTCCCCCTCAATCATGCTATTTTGTACAGTCTATATGGATAAAATTTGAAACACAACAATTTTATTTAATTCATGTTGTTGTAACACTGTTGGTCTCGCGTTGAGGTACATCGACTGATACAATAAGTAGGAGTATATTTTTTTGGACAGGAAGACTGGATCCATGAAGGAGAGCGGACGATTGTGATCTACGGAATCGGACATGACGTGCTGGACATGAAGCGAATGGAGATGTTAATGACAGGCCCGCATGGAGAGAGGTTCATGCAGCGCGTGCTTACGCAGGGCGAGCAGGTCATTGCCGCCGGCAAGGGGGCGAAACGCACGGAGTTTGTTGCCGGGCGCTTTGCTGCCAAAGAGGCGATATCCAAAGCCTTTGGCTCCGGAATCGGGGGTGTAATCGGGTTTCGTGACATCGAAGTGCTGCCGGGTGCTCTTGGCAGGCCTGAGGCACGTTTATCCCAGGAAGCCTGGGACCGCCTTGGAATGGAGGAGTCCGCCCATTATGCGATTCATTTGACGATTTCGCATCAGGCCACGCTGGCTTCCGCTTTTGCCGTGGTTGAGAAGATTTAAGTAAGGATAACGAAGGAGATTACTTATAGATGTATAACAAGGAACACAAACAATACTTCAGCCACGAGCTGCTGGATTGGTATGAGATCAACAAAAGGGATTTGCCATGGCGCAGGCACCGCGATCCCTACTATATATGGGTATCTGAAATTATGCTGCAGCAGACCCGGGTGGACACGGTAATTCCTTACTTCCACCGGTTTATCGAACGGTTTCCAACGATTCAGTCGCTTGCGGATGCGCCGGAGGACGATGTATTGAAATGCTGGGAGGGCCTCGGCTATTATTCCCGGGCACGCAACCTTCAGGCTGCCGCCAGGCAGGTGACAGAGCAGTATGGTGGCGTTATGCCGAGCGGCAAAGAAGAAGTGTCGGGACTTAAAGGCATTGGTCCATATACCTCGGGTGCCATTCGCAGCATCGCATTTAACATTCCTGCCGCAGCAGTGGACGGTAACGTCATGCGTGTGCTGTCCCGCTATTTTTTGATTGAAGAAGATATTATGAAGGTGAAAACCCGGACCAAGATGGAGGATCTGGTGCTGACGCTGGTTCCGGACGGGCGAGCATCGGATTTCACTCAGGCGCTGATGGAACTGGGGGCGTTGATCTGTACGCCGAAGTCTCCTAAATGTCTGGTATGTCCGGTGATGGAGCATTGTACAGCGCGGTTTGAGGGCAAAGAGGAGTCCCTTCCTATTAAGACGAAGGCCAAGCCGCCGCGTCCTGAATACCGCCTTACGGCGATTGTAGAGGGCACCGGCGTGCACGAAGGGAAGATTCTGATCCGTAAGCGTCCATCCACCGGTTTATTGGCAGGGATGTGGGAGCTGCCGCATGTAATTGTATCGACCGAAGGGAGCGGCGTACCGGCCGCGATGTCGGAGGAGACAACGATGAACCGATTGAGGGATGCCCTACTGGAAGAAGGGGTTCCGGTTCTGCCGATCGGCCATGTGATGGACGCTGAGCATACCTTTAGCCATATTCAATGGAATATGGGCGTGTACCGCTGTAAGTGGCACGAGGTTCCGCCGGCAGCCCTGCAAGCAGCAGAGAGTGCAGCGGCTTATGAGACAGGGGAGGAGAACTTTCGCTGGATTCACGTTCATGACATGGAACGTTACGCATTTCCGAATGTGTTCATTCGGATTCTGAACTCGTATTTCTCATCTTGAAGCCGAAAATCCCCTTGAAATGTAACAGCATGATATTGATATAAAAAGGCTGCTTTCGCGGTAGACAGGGTCTACAGCTGAAAGCAGCCTTTTTTGGTATGATATCGGTTTTTAGTTAAGCGATATTATTTCGCGTTATCGTAACGTTTGCCGACTTCTTCCCAGTTTACTACATTCCAGAATGCGGAAATGTAATCAGGGCGTTTGTTTTGATACTTCAGGTAGTAAGCATGCTCCCAAACGTCCAGGCCGAGGAGAGGAGTTTGACCATCCATGATCGGGCTGTCTTGGTTTGGTGTGCTGGTTACTGCCAGTTTGCCGTCTTTAACAACGAGCCAAGCCCAGCCGCTGCCAAAACGAGTTGTAGCCGCTTTTGCGAAATCTTCTTTGAATTTATCGAAACCGCCGAGCTCGCTGTTGATGGCATCAGCCAATGCGCCAGTCGGTTGTCCGCCGCCGTTTGGTCCGATAACTTCCCAGAACAGGGAGTGGTTAGCATGGCCGCCGCCGTTGTTGCGAACCGCTGTGCGGATGCTTTCCGGTACAGCGTCAAGGTTAGCGATTAGATCCTCAAGGGATTTGCCTTGAAGCTCAGGAGCGTTCTCAAGAGCAGCGTTCAAGTTGGTTACGTAGGTATTATGGTGGCGATCATGGTGGATCTCCATCGTTTGTGCGTCGATATGAGGCTCGAGCGCGTCGTTAGCGTAAGGAAGTGCTGGTAATTGAAATGCCATAGTAAAAACCTCCTGTAAATTTAGTTTTTGGTTATGATGAAAGGGTCTTCCTTCATCAGGAAGTCTTTATCATCCCGGAACAACGTAATATGTAATCCGGCTACACTACATATATTAAACCGTTTTGGGTGATTAAATCAACTTTTATGTTTGAAAAGTCGACAGAGGGCTAATTTCTTGCACGATGGAACGTTGTTTCAGCGCAATGAATATTAATGGAAAACTTTTCTTTGAAATTTGTCGTTATATATATAGTCTTGAACAAATCTATGATTAAACGTCGATATACAAGGGATATGTCGAGGTAGAAAGGGGTCGGTACATAACATGAATAGTACAAAGCTCAGAGTGGCTGCCATTCTGATGGCTGCCATTCTGGCTGCGGCACCGCAAGTGGAAGCTGCAGCATCTAAGACGCAGCCATCGCAAATCACGAAGTCGACTGCGCAGAAGGGTGCAGCGCTCGCCTGGAGCGTGAAACTTGGCAACAACGTCACGGCAAAGCTTGACCATGCCGACATATGGCAGCAAACCGGCACGAATGTGGCGGTATTTACACTGATTTATAAAAACGGAGGGAAAAGCGCAGCGCGCCTGGTATCTTATTTTCCCAAGGTGGTGCTTCCCGGCGGTTCCGTGACGGCAGCCAATCCCATTTCCAAGGATCTTACCAAGAAGAAGGTAGAACCCGGTCAAAGCCTGAGTGTAACCTACTATGCGAAGACCGATAGCAGCTCCTTGTCCGGCATGAAGCTGGTGATGGACGTATGGAATCCGCAGGTCAAAGGCTACCTGCAACGTGTCGGAACGTACAGGATGCCGGCCAACTATTCAGCCGCCGTACCATCCGGTTCGAGCTCCAAGCTGCAACTTGGCGGCAGTCCGGTTACCGTACAGGCTGAATCACTGGAGATCATCAAGTACGACGGGAAGGTCATCGCCAAAGTCGGGATGTATATGACGAACCATGGCGGAAAGGTATGGAATGACCGCGGGTTCGAACCGTATTTGGTGACGGGAAGTGGCAGTTCATTCCTTCTGCGTCATGAGGCAGGAGCCGAGGGTGTGCCTGTTCAGCCGAAAGAAAAGAAACTGGTTTATTACATAACAGAAGTTCCCTCCTATCTTAAAACGACCGGTTTGCGTTTCTTGTGGACCGAAAACGATGAAACGCTGAAGCTGTCGTTGCCGGTCGCATCCTTCAAGCTGCCTGCGGCAACAGCACCAAAGTGGGATGTCGCGGCTGGCGCGGCCAAGAAGTTGACCATCAAGGGCATTCCGGTCGATGCCAAAATCCGCCAGGCTTCGCTGCGCGCCGCCGGGGGACAGGGCATATGGAATATCGAGATGGCCTTCAAGAACAAAGGGAAAAAATCGGTGGAAATTCCGGCCTACGAGTATGCGATTAAAGCATCCGAAGGCTCCTTCCATCCTTACACTCCGGATAACAAGGCGGGTTTGACACTCCGTCCCGGGGAAGAGAAAACGATGGTGATGGAAATAACACTTCCGCTTGATCTCAAGCAGGACCGGTTGAAGCTGCAAATGATCGGGGCACCTGGCCCTGTCAGCTCATCCAATCCGCCGGCGAGCTCGGGCGAACCGGGCAGTGAGACGACCACCGAGGTCCAGGAGTCATTGACCCTGCCGATTGCATATTTTGCCATCCCTTACCAAACGGAACGCAAATCATCGATCGGCGTGGAGTACGACGCGCAGACGGCCAAAGGATTTGCGTACACGCTGGAATCCATGCAGCGTCTGCCATGGCAGGATCAGGATCTGATCGTTGCGAAGCTGCGTCTGCGGAATACCCAGGAATCCAAATCGCTGCCGCTGCCTGAGCTTAAAGTAAACGTCACAGCGGACGAAAAAACGACGCTGGCCGGTTCGGAGGTTATTGCGGAGGAGCAGGGTTCCCTGATTCCCCCGGGGTCATCAACCGAGGTATATGTCATGGCGCGAATCCCTTATACCAAGGATATCCGTTCGCTCCGCTTTGAGCTGTTTACGCAGCAGGATACAGCCAAAACGTCGTTCCTTACCATGACCACGTCCGGCATGACGCAGTCGATCAGCACCTTGGAGAAAGGGAAGCCGTATACGGTTACCGCGATTGGTAAGCGCGCAGAGGCGCAGGAACGGCGGACGGTCATCTATGAAGGCGTGGACTCCGATATTGTCTATTCCGAGTTCTTGCTGACCAGCAATGAACAGCGCCGCGTTCAAGCAGCAGTGCTGAAGGGGTATTTCCAAAGCACGGATGGCAAGATCTACGAAGCAGAAACCATTCAGCCGGAAGCCTCGCTTCAGCCGGGATCCAAGCAGTCGATCGTCTTTTGGGCCAGAGTGCCGAAGGGGGCTGCAAGCGAACTGGGGCTTGCTCTGGGTACGGCAATGACCGGAAGCAAGCTTGCGGAGACGGGTAAAGACGCTACCGGTGTCATGGGCGTGAAAAAATTGATGCTGAATCCGATCAGACCAGCCGTAAGCTCCGGACTGACGAACCTCGATTGGTATCCTTACCACGTTTCGGTTACGAAAGCGGTAGGACATCTGCAGGAGGGCAGTTCTTCCATTCCGCTGAATATCACGTTTGATGTAAAACGCAGCGAGAGCATCGTTGCGGCGGACTCCGGCCACAAGTTGATTTTAATCATCAAAGACAGCCTCGGACAGACACAAGAGCGTACGCTCACGCCAGGTACCGATATCCAGGTGCCGGGCACCCGGTCGGTGTCGATGGAGCTGTCGGATGAGCAATACAAAAAACTTCGCGGCGGTTGGTTTAACTTAACCCTGGTGGACGAATTCCAGAATGAGCGGATCACGCTCGGCAGCCAAAGCTACAATCTGATATTCACGCCTACTGCAGTTCCTGACGAGGAGAGTTAAATTAAGAACCGGAAAGGAATAGCGAACATGTTGCGTTTGGAAAATGTATCGCACAGCTTTAAGAACGGTAACGAAGTGTTAAAGGTGCTCCATAATATCCAGTTCGAAGTCCAGAAGGGAGAGATGATTGCCCTGCTGGGCAGTTCCGGGTCGGGCAAGTCCACGCTGCTCAACTTAATGGCAGGACTGATGAAGCCGACGGAAGGCCATATTTATATTGCCGATCAGGATATTGTCAAATACGGGGAAAACAAGCTTGCTGTCTTCCGGCGCAAGCATATCGGATTTATTTTTCAGGCCTATGAGCTGATCCCGACGCTCACGGTTCGGGAGAACGTGGAGCTTCCACTGGTCTTTCAATCCGTTTCTCCGTCCAAGCGCCGCAAGAAAGCGATGGAGCTGCTGGAGATGACGGGGATCGGCGATAAGGCTTCACTGTACCCGTCCCAGCTGTCAGGCGGACAGCAGCAGCGCGTCAGTATTGCGCGCTCGTTGATTACCGAGCCTTCCGTAATTTTTGCGGACGAGCCGACGGGGAACCTGGACACCAAGACGGAAGAGGAAATTATCCGAATTATGATGGCGCTGAATGAGTCCATGAAAACGACGTTTGTCATCGTTACCCATGAGATGGAAGTCGCTGCTCAAATGAAAAAAACGATTATGCTCCGTGACGGTTATTTGGTTCAGCCGGAAAACTATACAACCCCAGCAGCAGGACAACGGGGGCCAAACGCCCCTTCGTCCCTGTCTGGGGTCCCGGTTCATGCGGAGGAGGCAGGTGAGGTCAGCTGATAATTTTAGACAGCATACGGCTGGCATGGGGACAGATCAAACGCCGTAAAGTGGTGACAGCCCTGTGCATGACCGGTATTTCAATTGGATGCGCGGCTATTATCGTAGCGATCAGCATTGGCAACGGCGCCCAAAATTATTTGGAGACGGAAATTATAGGCGGCATGAAGCTTGACGAAATTACGGTGACTCCGCAGGGCTCAAGCGGGCAAGGGGAAGGCAGCGGCCCCGCGGTCGGAGCAGACCGTGGATTGCTGACAGATGATAAGGTTCAGGTGATTCAGGGCTTTGATCATGTCAAATCCGTTATAGCCACTAAGCAGCTCGGGTATTTTAGAGCCATTTCGTCCGACAACCTGATCAACGACGGCTTCAACGTGGTGGCCGTGGACCTGTCAAAGCTCAAAGAGCAGGGTAACAGGTTCAAGGAAGGCGGGCCGCTTGATCAGATCGGTGCTATGGTGCTCAATTACGGGGCAACAACCGGATGGAAGGATGCAGAGACGAGCGAAAGATTGATGAATATGATCAATACCGATCCCAACAATCCGAAGATATGGGAAGAATATCAGATGTATGAGAGCACCGTATCGGAAATGAACGGTAAAAATATTCAGCTGGAGCAGATGGACGGTGACAAGAAACAGCTTAGCCCGCAGCTTTATGTTGGAGGCGTGCTGGACGTGCCTACAGGGAGAGATGCCCAGTTTGCGATCTACGATCGTCAGGCCTATATTTCCTTTGATACGGCGGAATGGCTAACAAATAGTTTGAAACTGCAAAATGGGACAGCTTCGAAACAGCGGGTATACGATAGCCTAACCGTCAAAGTGGATGATCTGCAGCATATTAAACCGCTCGAGGAATTGATCTCAAAGCTTGCGCTTAATGCTAGCGACAATCTGGCTATGCGTGATCAGGTCGCTTCCCAATTGGATACATTCAAAGCGATCGCTCTCGGCATCGGCGTATTTATCCTGTTATTGGCCTCGATATCGATCATCGTAGCGATGACGATGTCTACGCATCAGCGCCGCAGACAAATCGGCATCATGAAGGTTCTGGGAGCGAATATGCCGCAAATCCGCAACATGTTCATCGTAGAAGCCAGCCTGCTCGGTTTGCTTGGCGGATTGCTTGGCATCGTATTCGCATTTTTGATCATCAAGGGACTAAATTCATTCATTATGGCTTCGGCGGGCATGTCTGGGCTGCAAATTGCGGTTACGCTGGAGACGCTGCCGATCGGCATTGCATTCGCCGTGATGACCGGAATCTTCTCGGGGATCTATCCGGCGATCAGTGCAGCAAGAACGAACGCACTTCTGGCCATCAAGCGGGATTAGGATAATGAGTTTCGGAAAGGAAGCTAAATCGGTATGATAAAAAAAATCATAAAATGGACGGTTATCGTTGCCGTGCTGGGCTTGGTGGGATATTGGGGATATGGACAGGTGAAACCGAAAGAACCCGAGATTCCCATGATGGAAGAGCCGCAGGTCATCTCATTTCCCGTAACCGAGGAAAGCATCGTCTCGACCGTGCAGGTCAAGGGAACGTCCGAATACGGGCGGGAGACCAATGTGTACGCACCTTTTGAAGCGAAAGTGGAGTCTTGGAACGTAGAGAACGGCCAGCAGATCAAGAAAGGCGATGCGCTTTTTAAATTGGAGCAAACGGCCATTCGCCAGCAGCTTCAGCAGAAGGAAGCCGAGCTGCAGAAGCGGAAGCTGGAGCAGGAGCTGAAGGAGTTCACGTTAAATCAGGACCTCGATAACGCCCCGGCGTTAGGAACGGAGGCCGAGCGCCTTAAAATGCTGGCAGACCAGGAAAATGCTCGGCTGAGCAGTCAGCTGAACGAGGTTACCAACGATATTGAACGCCAGACGCTGGCCGACTTGAATGACAGGCTGAAGAAAGCTACATACCTATCACCTGCAACAGGCCTGTTTCTGTTCGATCCGACGCAGCAGCGGCCGCAATCGGTGACGGCGAACCAGTATATCGGCAAAATCGTCGACCTGGATTCTCTTCGATTAGTGGCATATGTCGGGGAAAACGATATATTCAGCATTAAGCAGGACATGGCGGTTGAAGTAAAGCTGCCGTCCATCAAGGATCTAAAGCTGAAGGGAAAGGTGCTGGAAGTGGCCAAATTTGCCGAGACGACGGCTCAGGAGAAGCAAACCTCCCAGACGCCACAGTTTAAGGTGATCATCTCGCTGCCGAAGGAAGATCGTTTGATCGGCGGGCTGACGCTGAACGGAGATATTGTAACCAAACGAAAAGATAAGGCGGTTGTGGTTCCTAAACTTGCCGTTATGACGGACGGAGGCACCTCCTACGTCATGGTGGACAAGGGAGGCGGCCAGATTGAACGGCAGGATATCGAGACCGGCTTGCAAACGCTGGATAAAGTCGAGGTTGTGTCAGGGCTGAAAGTGGGCGACACCGTCGTTCTCCAGTAAATATCATGAACGAAAACACAGCGTTGCTCAAAGGCATATAGCCTAGAGAACGCTGTTGTTTTTTTTACTTGCCTATATCAACGGCAGGACTGGGAAAGTCCGGTTATTTTATTAAAATATAGATCTCAATCAGAAAGAAAAGGATTGGAAATTCATGGGTGTGATTTTAACAGTGAGCTAATGGTTTAACAGCAGGAAACAAACCTGTTATTCAACAAAAATATGGAATATTATCCAGCTAAAAAGATGAAAACGCTTCATATAAAGCGCTTTCAGAAGAAAACTCGTGAATTTACGAGAAAGATGTGGTTTAATGGACAAGGAAAGAGGATTTTCGGGTTTTTTGTAGTAATATAAATGTCAGGTTTGCGTTAACGGAATACTAGATTTTTGTAAACCGGGTAAACCGCATCATGCTAACGAAAAGGGAGATTTTGAAATGCATGTTCGTTCCTTTCAGTTGAGTGACTGTAACCCCGTAACCGAGCTTCTGCAGATTGCTTTATCGGAAGAATGCTACGAAAACACGATGGAGCCCTTCTCCAGACAGCTTGCTTGGGACTCCGATCTGATTATGGTGGCTGAAGAAAACGGTGAAATCGTTGGTGCCTTAATCGGTACGATCGAACGCAATCATGGTTGTTATTACCGCATTGCCATTCATCCCGACTACCGCAGAAAAGGGATTGGCAAAGCATTGATTTCGGCAATGGAACAGCGTTTTCAATCACGGAAAGTCAGTCGGATCATGGTAGCCGGAGACGAGCACAACGCCGCAGCCATGCCATTTTATGAAGCTATGGGATACGGTGCCAGCCAAATCCTGCGGTCGTTCCAGAAGCTCAGTATCCTTGGTCAATAGTAGTCATGACGAGAGCGGTACATACGAGCGGGCGCAAACGGCGGCCTTAAGCTTCGACAGAGATAAGAAACGACATTTTTTCGATATGAAGCATATCTTTCAGCCGTTGCAAATGGGTGGGAGATATGCTTTTCTATTAATGTACCTTTTTTGAAGGTGCCGCCTTTGATACCCGAAGGCGAAATCGAAGTAAAGTAGGTGTAGCATGGGACAAGTGATTTCTCCGGATTCAACTGAGCAGGGCGAGAACAACGGACCTCAGAATCAACCTGGCAAGAAGAACAGCTGGGCTGCCGAGCTTTGGGATTGGGTAAAGACGATTGCGATTGCATTTGTTATTATGGTGCTTCTAAATATGTTTGTGTTCAACCTTTCTATGGTTAAAGGTGAATCTATGCAGCCGACACTGGTAGCATCGGAGCGGCTGTTTATTAATAAAGTGGTATATCGCTTTGCCGAACCGAGCCATGGCGATGTCATTGTGCTTAAGGACCCGAGCGATGGCCCGGATAAGAAGGAGTTTCTTGTAAAGCGTGTCGTTGGCGTACCTGGGGACACCATTGAGGTAAAGGACCAGAAGCTGTACGTAAACGGAGTTGCACAGCAGGAAGGATATACCGATGTCCCGATCGAGGACCCGGGCTTTGAGCCCATAACCCTGGAAGAGGGCCGCTACTTCGTTATGGGAGATAACCGCCATCTTGGAAAGAGCAAGGACAGCCGCATGTTCGGCAGCGTGAAGGAAAGCGACATCGTGGGCAGGGCTGAATTTATTTTCTGGCCGTTGTCCGAGATCAAAAAGCTGTAGCTGAAAAGACAGAACATCATCCCAGGAAAGGAGGCGCTGGAGAATGACCTACACACTCGGCTCGTATGCTCCTCCGCCTTCGGTATGGGAGGAGCTTAAGCAGGAGCTTAAGACCGTTGCACCGGAGCTTGGCATTGATGATATCGGCTTTGCTTCGGCGGAGCCGTTCGAATCCTTGAAGGGAATATTGCAAAACCATCGGGATAAAGGGTATGAGTCGGGCTTTGAGGAGTCCGATCTGGATAAGCGGGTTACTCCGGCCCTTCCCGGTACGAAGCCGAAGTCCCTGATCGCCATTGCAATAACGTACCACTCCAAGATGGAGAACCCGCCTAAATCAGAGCCTGGCAAGTACAGGGGGATTATGGCGCGGTCTGCATGGGGAAGGGATTATCATCAGGTTCTCCGCGAGGCCATGAGCCGCCTGGAGGAATACATTAAAGAACGCGTGCCGGATGCGAAGCTTGAAAGTATGGTGGACACGGGCGCGCTTGTTGACCGGGCGGTTTCGCAGCGAGCGGGGATTGGTTTTAGCGCTAAGAACTGCGCCATCATCTCTCCGAAGTTCGGTTCCTGGATATTCCTCGGCGAAATGGTAACCAATATTCCGTTTCCGCCGGATACGCCGGTAACCGAGGACTGCGGGGAGTGCACCAAGTGCATTGACGCTTGCCCAACCGGCGCGCTTGTCGGTCCCGGGCAGCTGAATGCCCAGCGCTGCGTTTCTTTTCTAACCCAGACCAAAGGGTTTCTGGACGAAGAAGCCATGCGCAAGATCGGTAACCGGCTGTACGGCTGTGATACCTGTCAAATTGTTTGTCCGAAGAACCGGGGCAAGAATTGGACTCATCAAGAGGACTTTAAGCCCGATCCTGAAAAAGCCAAGCCGCTGCTCCTGCCCATCCTGGATATGACCAACCGGGAATTCAAGGAGGCATTTGGAGATACTTCGGCCGCTTGGCGCGGCCGAAAGCCGATTCAGCGCAATGCTGTCATCGCGCTTGGCAACTTTAAAGATATTTCAGCCGTACCGAAGCTGAGCGAGGTACTGCTGAAAGACCCGCGTCCGGAGCTGCGGGGAACCGCTGCATGGGCTCTGGGCCGTATTGGAGGCGAAGAAGCGTTGAACAACTTAGAGAAAAGCATGAAATCAGAAGGGGATTCCCAAGTACGAGATATGCTGCAGCAAGCCTTGAATAAACTGAATACACCGAGTGAGAAAGAAGCGCCTGCCGGAGCTGCGGCTGATGCTTCTTCCGCTGGCACTCCTGCTGCGGGTTCCTCTAATGGGGACAAACCGGAACAGGAGAGTCCTGTTATTCAGGGAGTTGAGCCGATGGCCATCCCTGAAGGAGGACCGGAAATGCTGTATTACGATGAACTTCAATCTCCGATTGGACCGCTGACGGTCTGCGCAACGGAGAAGGGATTATGTCTTATTGAATTTGGCAGCTTCTATGTGAAGGAAGCGGTCATCCAGCAGTGGTCACGGACCTGGGCCGGTAACGGCGGCTACCAGCGTGACGAGGCAAGGTTAGCTCCTGCGATCACGCAGTTGAAGCAGTATTTTGCAGGGGAGCTAAAGGCGTTCGACGTACAGCTGGACATGCGCGGAACCTCATTCCAATTGCAGGTGTGGGAAGCGCTGAAGTCCATTCCTTATGGAACGGTGTGTTCCTATAAGGATGTAGCCGAATCCATCGGGCGTCCTAAAGCGGTTCGTGCCGTAGGCGGAGCGAACAACAAGAACCCGGTCCCGATCATCGTGCCATGTCATCGTGTGGTAGGTGCTGACGGAGCTCTCATCGGATATGCCGGCGGGCCGGAGATCAAACGCACTCTGTTAACAATTGAAGGAGCTATGCCAGGCCGAAAAGGGTCGTAAAGGATACAATATGCATGACTAGGGCCGCTTGCTGCCATGTATCCGTTATTTTCATTTGCTGTGGCGAAAAGGACATGCTATGATAGGTTCGTATATGCGCCATTAAATGGTAAATATTAGTATAGTAGAAGGTGGTCAAGTGATGGAAATAGTCATTCCGATTATTACATTGATCGTGGGTCTGGTTGGCGGATTTTTTATCGGCGTATTTTATCTCCGCAAGCAATTGGAGAAGATGCAGAACGATCCGCAAATGCTGCAGAAGATGGCAAAACAAATGGGCTATAACATGAACAGCAAGCAAATGCAGCGCGCACAGCAAATGATGAAAAATCAGCCTATGCCGGGTAAAGGGCAAGGCCGTAAACGCAAATCATAATGAAAAAAAGCCCGCTCCCGTCTAAATGAAATGACGGAGGGGCATTTCTATTTAAAAAGGCCGCTAACAGCGGCTATAAGTTAACCGTTTGCTTTTTCTATGGAACGAAAAAGGGGGATGTACCGTGGCGGGTGTAAAGGATTATGTGAACAATAAAGTAGGCGATAACCGGGAGCAGATCGAGTATCATGTTGAGCAAATATTGAAACTGATCGGTGAAGATCCCCAGCGTGAGGGACTCCTTGAGACACCGGCCCGTGTAACGCGGATGTATGAGGAGATCTTTGCGGGATACGAAGTGGATCCCAAGGATGTCCTCGGGGTTACCTTTGACGAGAATCATGAGGAATTGGTTATCGTGAAGGATATCGTATATTACAGCCAGTGCGAGCATCATATGGCGCCGTTCTTTGGCAAAGTCCATATCGGTTATGTCCCTAGCGGCAAAATCGCCGGTTTGAGCAAGCTGGCGCGTCTGGTAGAGGCGGTTACCCGCCGTCTTCAGGTGCAGGAGCGCATCACCTCGCAGATCGCTGACATTATGGTGGAGGCGCTGCAGCCAAACGGCGTGATGGTCGTTGTGGAAGGCGAGCATCTGTGCATGTGCGCGCGCGGTGTGAAGAAGCCGGGCAGCAAAACGGTCACGTCAGCTGTACGCGGTACCTTCCAGAGTGATTCTGCACAGCGTTCAGAATTTCTGTCTTTGATTAAAGACTAAGCAGGATCCAGACAATTGCAAAAGGCTTCGCCCACGGAGGCGAAGCCTTTTTTTGTGCTCAGCAACGAATGTGAGCTCATATGTTAATCGATGCAAGGCAAGGGCTTCTTAAGAGGCCCCATCCACTTGTTTCATATACTGCACATATTGGATGAGTGCTTGTTTTTGCTCCTCGATATCCCGGATGCGGCGGGACATCTCCATGAAGAAGGTTTCAATCTGATCGCGCAGCACATTGGCGGATTGTCCCTTCCAATCCTGCAGACGGGCGTACATGACCCGTGCCTCCTGTTCGTCGGCCCGAATGGCTGCCAGCAGTCCTGACAGCTCGCGTTCGGCCTGAAGCAAATCATCCAGCTCCAGCAGAATCTCTCGACTCATCTCCATCCCTCCCGGTAGTTTTCGTATTGATGTTTACCCGCTGTTGTCTGTTCGTTCAAATAAATCCGCTTTGAATTTAATATACTGAACGATGTCGGTGGTATGCTGCAGATGCCATTGACTCATCGACATGATGGATGTATCCAGCTGCTGGACAATCGGCTGCAGACGTCTGCTGTGGCTGGAGAACATGTATTTGGAGAGACGCTGCCGGATTCCTTGGATTTCGGCATCCCTTTGATGGGCGTGTGCTCTCCATTTCTCGGCTACGCTTCGCAGCTCGGCAGGGGTTACCTGGATGGTACCGGAGGAGCCTCCTGCGGAGCCGCCCAGGGCTCCCAGCGAGCCGCCCAAACCTAAGCCCAAATTGCTCAGCGGTCCGCCAAGACCAAACAAGAGATTGCCGTGAGAAGGGATTCTGGGCGAATCGACGGCTTTATCGGTAGAGCCGTCATAAAGACGGTTCGAAATGTAGCCATCCTCGAATCGATAGCGGTCAAGCTGATGATAATTGGGGCCGCCCAGTGTATTATCAATTTTTTCTTTTATACTGAGGCCGTCATTGGCGTCTTTATAACTGGAGTCTATGTAATAGGTAGAACCGACATGGCCATCGAAGCCGCCGAGCGCGCCGCTGGCAATAATGTCGCCTGGATGGGCGAAATTAATGATTTGGGAATCGAATTCCCCGTTCTCTGCCTTTCTTCTGGCTTCAGGGGAGAGGCTACCGATGACCGACGGAGCACTGAAGGTGACAGCCGACATGCCCGTATAGGCGGCAGCATATTGCGCGTTGGCTCCCCCTAGGGAGTGACCCGTGAGGGTGAAATCAACACCCTTGTATTTCTCCTTCATTTCCAGCGCATAATCCTCGGCTTGATACAACTGGTTGGTTCCCAATATATCCGTTTTTTTATCGATCTGCCGCGATTGTTCACCGAACCAATCCGTGACATCGTTAATCCCCGTGGCTTCTTTGACTTTGTCTACATGGTCCGCCCAAGGTGGCCGAAATTCCGGGATTTTTCTTTTGATCTCTTCAATACCAATGTCCGCATCGGCCAAATAATCGGGGAGAGCATGGGATAAGTCTTTCCCTGCCTCGGTGCCCCGGTAAGCGATAACGGCCTGATTCGTTTCCTTGTTGTAAAAAGTTACCGCATCAAAGCCTGATATGCTGTTGCTCTTATAGTCCTCAAGGACTTCCCACCCAGGCAAGTCCTCAACGGTATCTTCTTTTTTCAGATCGAGATAAGCCGCTTCTGACATCAATCGGTACGTCTCGTCATCCACTTGCGGTGAACTCAAATATACTCCCTCCTTAACATGACTCAGCAGGATCAGAACCTTTAGTTACAGCCAAAAGGCAGCACAACCCATCACTCGCCCTTAATCGCTTTTCTGAGCTCCGGGTTCATTACGAAATTAGATGTCTCGCCTGTGTTGAAATCAACGGATATTTTAAAGGTTTGTTCCGGATGATCTACTACAAACCCTTCAAGGTTGACCTTGTCCGCTACAATAGAAGGCATCATCTCTTCTTTGGTAATCTCGACATCCAAGTTGTATTTCTCTTTAAAATGCTCAACGGCTGTGGTCTTAGCCTTCGTTATGACTTCGTCCGAGCTGTCGTCTGTATTGGCTTGGTTATTGTTCACTGGCTGGCATCCTCCAACAATTAAAATGATAAGCACAAAAGCAAAAATGAAAACACGTGATTTGAACCTACTGTTCACACTGACCCATCCCTTCAGTGGTGATGTTCTGCTCTTACAGGCATGCTGAATCTTGCAGTACTAGTTTGGAACGCAGCGTTTCTCTTCGTTTCGCCTTAGGCAATGTAGAAGTGGCGCACCAAGCTTACTGTCATATCATAATCCAGCATATGGTAGCGTTCAACCGAATAAATAACCAGATATGTAGTAAAAAAGACCTAACAACTCGGGTTATTCCTTAGTTTTAATAATCTTGTCCAATTCTGGACTCATGACCAAGTGCCCGGTTTCAAGGGTCTTGTAGTTTACAGATAAATTGAAAGTCTGATCGGGATGCCCTATGACAAAACCTCCAACATCAATTTCATCGGCGACATATGTAGGTAATTTATTTTGGCTCGTTATTTGGACCTCCAGATCGTACGTTTCCTTAAAGTATTGAATCGCAGCATTGCTTGCTGCAACGATGGATTCATTGCCATGGCGATTGTCATTGTTGATGGAAGACGGATGGCCGCATCCTACGGATACAAAAAAAAGGATGAGTAAGGTAAGCAATCCCGACCCCTTTATCCAATGTGCTCCAGTGTACAGAGAATCACCCCTTTGAATAAGGATAAGCCCTCCTTAAGCTCCATAATGAAGTAAGGAGGGCTATAGACATCATACCCAATATTAACCAATGTGAAGCAACCCAGCAAGGCTTTAAATTAAAAAGGCTTCCATTTCAGCTCACTGGCATGCTTGAAGCGCTCCGCAACCGCTGGCCAGTAGACCACGTTCCACCAATCCTTGATGTAATCCTTGCGTTTACTTTGATGTTTGAGGTAGTAGGCGTGCTCCCATACATCCAGTGCCAGAAGAGGTACGACGTCCCACTGGGAGAGGTTCTGATGCTTCTCGGCTTGCAGAATTTCCAGTCGATGGCTGCGCGGACTCCAGACGAGGATCGCCCAGCCGCCGCCTTCCACTTTGTCTGCAGCTTCGGAGAAGTGCTTTTTAAAGCGATCGAAGCTTCCGAAATCCTTCTTGATCTGCTGGGCAAGCTCCCCGCCCGGTTCGCCACCACCCTGCGGGTTCATAATGTCCCAGAAGATCGTGTGCAAATAGTGGCCGGCACCGTGAAAAGCCAGCTCGCGTTCCCAATGCTTCACCAGCTCGAAATCGCCGCTTTTTCTGGCCGCCTCCAGTTTTTTCTCCGCTTTGTTTAAACCGTCGACGTAGCTTTGGTGATGGATATCGTGATGAATCCGCATGGTTTTCTCGTCGATATGAGGCTCCAGCGCATTATATGCGTAAGGCAGCGGAGGAAGGCGATGTCCACCAATCGGTACGGCCTTGCCGCTGTCTCCCATGCCTTGAATGGACAGATCAGCCTCAGAGCGAGATGGCGGTGGGGAGGAGGCCTCGTGAAGCGTCATGGATTGCACCGGCATCTCCACATCCATAAATCTCTCCAGCGCTCCAGCGGAGTTGAGCGTCTCCAGCGCGTTCAGGAAGTATTCGGACTCCCGAATCACATGGTGCAGCACCGTGCTGGCGAGCGGCACTTTCCGAACAGCCTCACTATGCTCCTTCAAGCCATGCAGTTGGCGGATGAACTCTCTGGATTGCTCGCAGGAAGCGCGCAGCAGCTGTTCGACCTGAGCCAGCACCTGCGGCGAAGGAGGCCCGTCATAACGAAGAATGTGGCGCAGAAGTTCGTCTGCTGCTTTTTCCGTGTCGGAGAACACCACGGCCCATTGATCCAGCATTTTGACATAGTCCGGCTCCAGCTCCGGCACAACGGCTTTGATAAGGCCAGTATGCTTCCTTTCCTGATGTTTCCAATAGCGGATCTCTTCGAGTAATCGTACCGGGAGCCTCGCTCCGTAAATAAATAACATGTCCATTCCCTCCAGTATCAGGTTCACTAAACACACTATATTCACGTGACGGCCTGTATTATGAGGGGGAAATAAAAATACCCCCGCCGCATCAAAGCAGCAGGGGGAAGTGGATCGTATGATCAATAAAGCATCAGGATTCATCCGGTGTTTCGAGTTTTCCTAGAAAGGTGGATACTCTGCGCAGATATTCTTTAGGGTGCTCACGGAAGATAAGCTCATGATGCGCATCCTCTACAATCCAGGAATCCGAATCCGTATGGGTTTGGTTGGAAGCAATCTTCTCGGCGATCGGGTAAGGTGCCTTGTCGTCTTTCGTTCCGTGAATGAACAAGGTCGGGAACGGATAATCGTGCTTCTTCACCTCATTGTACGGGATCTGATCCAGGCTGGTGCCATTGAGCACCGGGAAGAGCAGCTCCAGAATCTCCAGGGACGGATGACGAGGAAGATTGATCTGGTTGTGAATGTTGTGGTAAAGCGTGTCCGGCTCCAATAAAAAGGCGCTGTCCAGAATCATGGCATCTACATCCTTGGTCTCAAGCCCTGCCTGCAGCGCCGTACCGGCACCCATGGAGAAGCCCCAGACGACAATTTGCTTAGCGCCGCGCTGCTTCACATGTTCAATGGCCCCGAGAAGCTGGCGTTTCTCTTCCTTGCCCCCGGTTGCCACTTCCTTGCTGGTCTGTGAGGCAAAACCGTAATCAAACATCAGCACATTAAAATTCATGTTGTGCGCGTAATGGGCGATATCGTACATCGGTACCCAGGTTTCCTCCCGGTTAGCGCCGTATCCGTGGCTGAGCACGATGGTTTTGGAGGAGTTCTCGGCCGGGATATACCATCCATTTATATTTCGTTTGCCGTCAATGGAGTGGAACGTGATATTCTCGTAATTCATATCTTTAGCAAGCTTGGGATTGGAGTAGAGCGGAGCAACCGTCGGATTCGACAAAACCCATGCAATATAGGCATGAAGCGCAATAAAACAGAAAACAAGGAAAAAAACGACAGATAATAACAACGCTAATATAATATGCTTTAAACGAACCAAGCCTGTCGACAGCTCGGCTGGCGTGTCATTTAATTGGGAGAGTGGGGCATTACTACCAGTCGTTGTGCTCATAAGTGGCCCCTCCTTACCATATAGTCTGGATTTGTTTCGTTAACATGAAAGAGTTGAAATTATAATAATCGTATGCCCGGATGCCTATAAAGTCAATGCAAATCCATAGATTGTAAGACAACTGTAAAGTCCCTGTCTCGATGGTTTACTTTTGAGAAGAATTCTCATATAATTCTTGTAACCAGGTTTCATAGAATGAAACAGGAGAGGAGCTGGTCGGGATGGAAGACCGTAAATTGACGGTGCGTGCTGTAGAGCGGGCGCTTGATATATTGATGTGTTTTACGAAAGACAGTGAACTTGCCCTCACAGAGATTTCTACCCTTATCGGATTACATAAAAGTACCGTTCATCGGCTGCTAACAACGCTGGAAGACAAAGGATTCGTTGTGCGTAACAAAGAGACGGAGAAATATCGGCTCGGCTTGAAGATATGGGAGCTGTCCATGCATCTGTCTCAAAGCGACGACCCGGCGATTCGCCTTCTGCCCGCGATGGAGGCCTTACGGGATCAGCTTGGGGAAACGGTGAGCTTGTATTTAAGAGACGGTTCGGATCGTCTTCGGATTCAAGCGGTTCAGAGCAACCAGGGCATTCGGCGGGTCGCCCAGGTCGGAGTGCGACTTCCGTTGTCGGTTGGCGCATCCAGCAAGGTACTGGTGGCCTTTGCGCCACCGGCCGATCAGGAGGAGCTGCTGAATGCGCCGGATTGGCCGAAATCTGTCGACCGGATCGTTTACCGGCAGCAGCTGGCCGAAATACTGGAGAAGGGATACGCGATCAGCATCGAAGAGCGCGAGCCTGGAGCCGCTGCGGTATCGGTACCCATCTTTGACCGGAATGGTCAAGTGGCGGCAGCACTGTCGATGTCAGGGCCAGTCACCCGCCTGTCAGCGGAAACGCTTCGCGAACATGCGCCAATCCTGATGGAGGCGGCACGGGAAATGGGAATGATGATTTAATTCATTCTATTGCGAGAGTGCGGACAGCATCACTATAAGTTATTGAATGACCGGGCGGCCCCATGTGATACAGCTGCCTGGTCATTTTTTATGCGGGGAACGAGCGTTCGATAACGAGCAAAAAGACCTTACCCATGATCTTGGTGATCGTAGGAACGGTCCTTTTTGCCGTGACGGCATCGCTATGTAACAGGCAAGGCCAGCTTAAGTCAGCTTCGTGTTCTTTTCCTTCATTTTCTGATTAAGGATCTCTTGAAAGGTGAGGGCTTTATCCGTCGTTTCGTCCTTCTTAGGCGCTGCCACCGGCTGCGGCCGTTGGTATTGATATTGGAACGAAGCTAACGTATGTATTTTGATCATAGGTACTTTCCTCCTGGGATGGATTTTCCGGAAATGCTTTTTTACCAATTAACCTTATTGGCGTCATCCGAAACGGAAAATCCAATATTCAGGAAAAAAGTACCGAAAAATAACAAAATCCCCATCATCCATAAGCGGATGATGGGGATTTGTTCCTAAGGCTAAAGCGCCTGTAGGGTGTGTCTTATTGGTTCGATGCGATCATTTGACGCAGTACCGTTTGGAGGATACCTCCATTATGGTAGTAGTCCACGTCCACCATGCTGTCGAGGCGGGCGATAGCTTGGAACTCGAATTGGGTTCCGTCTTCACGCGTAACGACAACGGTCAATTCCTGGCCTGGCTTCACATCGTTGCTGAGGCCCAGGATATCGAATGTCTCGCGGCCGTTCAGACCAAGGCTCTTCCAGCCATGACCTTCCTGGAACTGGAGCGGAAGAACGCCCATGCCTACAAGGTTGGAGCGGTGAATACGCTCGAAGCTTTCAGCCAGCACGGCTTTGACGCCGAGGAGATACGTACCTTTTGCCGCCCAGTCACGGGAGCTTCCTGTACCGTATTCTTTACCGGCGATAACGACGAGGTTCTGTCCGCCTGCTTGATAATTCATCGAAGCATCATAGATGGACATCACTTCTTCCGTTGGCAGGTAAGTCGTAACGCCGCCTTCCGTGCCTGGAGCTACCTGGTTACGGATCCGGATGTTAGCGAAGGTACCGCGCATCATGACTTCGTGGTTACCACGGCGGGAGCCGTAGGAGTTGAAGTCTTTGCGTTCAACGTTGCGGTCACTCAGATATTTACCGGCCGGGCTGTTCGTTGCAATGTTACCCGCTGGGGAGATATGGTCCGTTGTAACGGAATCGCCCAAGAGAGCAAGCACGCGCGCTTCCTTGATGTCCTGGATGTCGTTCAGGCCGTTGCCCAGGCCTTCAAAGAATGGCGGGTTCTGGATGTAAGTGGATTGATCGTCCCACTCGTACAGCTCGCCTTCAGGAACAGGAATCTTGTTCCAACGCTCATTGGCGGTAAACACATTCTCGTACTTCTCACGGAAAGCGTCAGGGCTAACGGCTTGACCGATCGCTTCACGGATTTCCGCACTCGTTGGCCAGATGTCTTTCAGATAGACAGGCTCATTGTTCGGATCGTAGCCGATCGGTTCGTTCTGCAGGTCGATGTTCACTGTGCCTGCCAGAGCGTAAGCAACAACCAATGGCGGCGAAGCCAGGTAGTTGGCTTTGACTTGAGCATGCACGCGGCCTTCAAAGTTACGGTTACCCGACAATACGGCGGCTACCGTCATGTCGTTGTCGGCAATCGCTTCGCTCACTTCATCCGGCAATGGACCGGAGTTACCGATACAAGTTGCGCAGCCATAGCCTGCAACATAGAAGCCGAGAGCTTCAAGGTAGTGCAAGAGACCGGACTTCTCGAGGTAGTCGGTTACGACAAGGGAACCTGGGGTCAAGCTGCTCTTCACATAGCCAGGCTTCGTCAGGCCGCGTTCAACGGCTTTCTTCGCCAGGAGACCTGCGCCGAGCATAACGCTTGGGTTGGACGTGTTCGTACAGCTGGTGATGGCTGCGATAACAACCGCACCCGTTCCCATTTCACTGGTAGAGCCGTCTTTATGATTGACTTTAACGGTTTCCGCAATTTTCTCATCGCTGAGGCCGTATCCGCCTTTGTCGATTGGCGTACGGATGATATCGTTAAAGTTCTGTTTCATGTTGGTAAGCTCGATACGGTCTTGCGGACGCTTCGGTCCAGCCAAGCTCGGTACAACCGAAGCGAGATCCAATTCGATCACATCGGAGAACTCAGGGTCCGGCGTATCTGCCGTACGGAACATGTTTTGCGCTTTATAGTAGCTCTCCACGAGCTCAACCTGCTCATCGGTACGGCCCGTATTCCGGAGATAAGCCAAGGTTTCGCTATCAACCGGGAAGAAGCCGATGGTAGCGCCGTATTCCGGAGCCATGTTGGCAACCGTTGCGCGGTCAGCCAGGCTGATGTTAGCAAGACCAGGACCGTAGAATTCTACGAATTTGCCTACAACGCCTTTCTTGCGGAGAAGCTCGGTTACTGTGAGGGCAAGGTCGGTCGCTGTTGCGCCTTCCGCCAGGCTGCCCGTCAGCTTGAAGCCGATAACTTCTGGTGTTACAAAATACAGCGGTTGGCCAAGCATGCCGGCTTCCGCCTCGATACCGCCTACGCCCCAGCCTACAACGCCAAGACCGTTGATCATGGTTGTATGGGAGTCCGTACCTACGAGGGAATCAGGGAAGACCAGCGTTTCGCCGTCAACCGTCTTCGTAGCCGCTACGGAAGCAAGGTATTCCAGGTTAACCTGGTGAACGATCCCCGTTCCCGGAGGAACTGCACGGAAGTTGTTGAATGCCGTTTGAGCCCAGCGGAGGAAGCGGTAACGCTCTTCGTTACGCTCAAATTCAAGCTTCATATTCGTTTCCAGAGCTTGATCGGTACCAAAAGCGTCAACCATGACGGAGTGGTCGATAACGAGGTCAACCGGAACGAGAGGGTTGATCTGTTTAGGGTCGCCGCCGGATTTTTTAACGGTGTCACGCATAGCCGCAAGGTCTACGACAACCGGAACACCGGTGAAGTCCTGCAATACGATACGGGCAGGAATGAACGGAATTTCCTTGTTGTTGTCGCGTCCTTCATTCCACTTGGACAAGAGTTTTACATGATCTTCGGTAATTGCGCGTCCGTCGAATTGACGCACGGCTGCTTCCAGCAGCACCCGAATGGAGAAAGGAAGCTTGGATACACTGCCGTATCCTTGCTCTTCGAGAGCCTGCAGGCTGAAATAACGGTAACTTTTACCGCCCACCTCTAGGTTGCGGGAGATGGAGAATTGATCCTTTGCTGGCATTGATGAACCTCCTTAAGTCATTTCATAAATCGAATAAAGACAGTTTGAGATAAATCCTCTTTCGTTTCACTAGGTGAAACCTAATTTCATAAATTAACTACTTTAAGTATACCGTTTTCAACTCGCTGCGTAAAGCATTTTTTATAGAAGAAACGTATTTCAAAAAGGTGAAAACAAGCCTGTTTTTTACCCGAATACAGTCGCTGTGATCCCGGTGTTTCTGTATTCTCTTGGCCGAAGTACATAGCCCGAACATTTTCTTCATATAGTTGTGATAGGGAACAGCGTGAAAGGCAAGGTTAGAGGAGGAGAGTAGATGAACAGTCTGAAGCAAGCAGAGAAGCCTTGGAAGCAAGCTCTATATATTTACGTCAATCAATATAACCAAAATCGCGTGGACTATTCTTCAGGCCTGAAAGAGCAGATTGTAGCGGATCTGAATTTCCTGGTAGAGAGAGGAGAAAGGCAGTTTCGGCTGCAGTCGTGGTATGCGCAGCGGGAGGCAACGCCGCTTAAGAGCGAGACTCGTGCCCGCCTCCTGCGCATTCTGAGGGAGACGGAGGATGATGTGGTCGCGGACGTGCGGCTTCACAGCGTATTTTATTATGAAAAAAGAGGGATGACGCACCGGGAGGATACGGTTTTTAAAGAGCGGCTGACGCTGATCCGGGACGGGGATGCCTGGTTGATCGTAGGCATCGAACGTCTGCAGGATGAACGCCATCCCCTGCAAAGAGCCGATGCTCCGGCAGCAAGCCCGGATGTGGCTGGTAGAGAGCCGTCGACTCCATTTATGAACGGACGCGTATACGCCGCCGGCAGCAGCCCGCGGTCCGGCCGTTACGAGCGTGAAGCCGCAGCTGCATATGCCGACCGTTGGTGGGATTCCGGGAATCCGGAGTTTGAGGAATTTGACGTGGATTGCACGAATTATATCTCCCAGTGCCTCTTTGCAGGCAAAGCCCCAATCCACTATACTGGTAAAAGAGAAACGGGATGGTGGTACAAGGGGTACGTAAACCAACGGGAATGGTGGAGCTACAGCTGGGCGGTATCAAACAGCTTTGCGCATTATTTGAATGCCAGTGCCTCGGGGCTGCGGGCCGAGCGGGTGGAGCGTCCCGAGCAGCTGATGCTGGGGGATGTCATCGTATACGACTGGGATGGTGACGGCGCGTTTCAGCACAGCACCATCGTGACGGCGTTTGACGCGGGCGGTATGCCGCTCGTTAATGCACATACGGTGTCCAGCCGCCATCGCTATTGGGACTACCGGGATTCCTACGCTTGGAATGATAACACCGAATACCGGTTTTACCATATCCCCGATTATTTTTAAGATGACAGCATGTCGTGCTGCAATACGGACAAGAGAGAGGTTAACATGGGACAGGATAAATTGACGGTAGGTTTAGTATACGGGGGGAAATCCGGCGAGCATGAGGTGTCGCTATCCACGGCATTCGCGGTCATGAACGCTTTTGATTTTGATAAATATGAGATTGTTCCGTTTTATATTTCCAAGCAGGGTAGCTGGAGAATCGGCAGCAAGCTGTCGGCTCCTTTTGCCCAGCTCGAGGAATTGAAGCTGGCTGAAGGGGAAGGCACGCAAACCGCGCTGAACGCCGTATTCAGCAGACTGTATGGACAAGAGAGTCAGGCGGTGGATATTATGTTCCCGCTGCTTCACGGGACGTTCGGTGAGGACGGAACGATTCAGGGACTGTTCGAAATGGCGGACATTCCTTATGTGGGAACCGGCGTGCTTGCGTCGGCAGCGGGGATGGATAAAGTCGTCATGAAGAAGCTCTTCGCCCAAGCGGGATTGCCGCAATGCGAGTACTGTTATTTCAATCGTACCCAGTGGGAGCGGAGTCAGCATGAAGTGCTGAAGGATATCGAGGACAAACTCGGATACCCGAGCTTCGTCAAGCCGGCTAACCTGGGTTCAAGCGTCGGGATATCCAAGGCTAAGAACCGGGAGCAGCTTAAGGCGGCGATCGAATCCGCGCTCCGGTTCGATGACAAGATCATCGTAGAAGAGTTCGTGGATGCACGCGAAGTGGAGGTCAGCGTGCTCGGCAATGATGAGCCGATGGCATCCGTTCCGGGTGAAATTGTCTCTTCCAGTGAATACTACGACTATGCGGCCAAATATACGGATGGACAATCACAGATGCAAATTCCGGCCGAAATCGAACCGGACACGGCTGATCGTCTCCGCGACCTCGCCATTACCGCGTTCAAAGCGATTGAAGGCGGCGGCATTACTCGGGCCGACTTCTTTGTCCGCCGTTCGGACGGCGCGATTCTGATCAATGAAGTGAACACGATGCCTGGCTTTACGCCGTTCAGCATGTACCCGCTCTTGTGGCGGGAAACGGGCGTGTCCTACCGCGAGCTGCTTGACCGGATGATCGAGCTGGGTCTTGAGCGGTACAACCGCAAGCAATCCCTGATTTATGAGAACCAGGCGTAAGCCGTCACAATAGGATATGAAACACCAGGGGGAGTCCGCGCTATTTAATACGGCTCCCCTTGAGTCTAATATTATGGGATGAAAGGAAGATACGTATTATGGGATTTCAAACCGAGTTCAATTCCGTTTGTAAGTTTAAGAGTGAGCAGGAGCTCTATGAGCTGCTGGAATACGGCCGCGGTAAAATGCTGAAGGACGGGCTCCGGGTATTTCCGACAGGACAGAAGGTTATTGCTTATACGCCGGATAATCAGGCGGTCGCCATCGTCCTGATCACTGCATGCGTATCGGAGATTAACTTCCAGGGCCGCGAGGTCACTTCGGTCGAACTGCAGCTGATCCGCAAATTGACGGATGAGGAAGCACGCGTACAAACAGCGCTCGCTCACGAAATGTTCTTCGGAGATCATGCATGATTGTCCGTTTCGGTTATGTGGCCATGTCCACGGTCGTGCAGAATGCTTCTCCTTCCAAGACGATGACCATGAAGAGTTTTATGAAGCTGAATGACCGTGAGGCCGGCTTACACAAACTGGAGCGGATCGCGAATGAGAATCTACATAATACCCTTCGGCTTCTGAAGCATAATGCGGCTCACGATATCAAGGTGTACCGCTTCTCGTCCAAGCTGATTCCGCTGGCCACGCATCATGATATGCAGGATTGGAATCCGTTCCCGGCTTTGCGGGAAGGCTTTCAGGCCATTGGGGAATTCGTGAAAAAGCACGGGATGCGGGTCTCCTTTCATCCGGATCATTTCACGGTGCTGAGCACGCCGCGTCCCGAAGTGCTGGCCAATTCGATCCGTGATCTGGAGTCGCACGTCCATATGCTGCAGGCGATGGAGCTGCCTGCTTCGATGAAGAACAACATCCACATCGGAGGAGCTTATGGGGACAAGCCTTCGGCAGCGGCTCGATTCGTTGAACATTTTCATGAGCTTGCGCCGCACATCAAGGAACGGCTGACCCTTGAAAATGACGATAAAACCTTTACCGCCCAGGAAACGTTGGCCGTGTGCAAGCAGACCGGGCTGCCGATGGTACTGGACATTCATCACCAGTGGGTCAATAACGATGGCGAGGCTCCCTGGGAGCTGTGGCCGGATATCCTTCGCACCTGGGAGACGCCGCTTGCGCAGGCCGATTCGGACCGGGCGCAGCCGCTCCCGCCCAAGATTCACGTATCCAGTCCCAAGAGCCCTACCGATATCCGCAGCCATGCGGATGGGGTGGATGTCGTGCCATTGCTGGCGTTTTTACGGAATATTGCGGGGGCTACGCCGAAGGTGGACGTCATGATTGAAGCGAAGATGAAGGACGGCGCCTTGTTTGATCTGATGAAGGATTTGGGAGATTATACGGAAGAGGGCGTAACCATTCTCGACGGTGCTTCCATCGAAGTAAACCCTTAACCGGGTAAGATGAGATTGTTAACACTTGCAAGTTGATGGATTTTGGGTTACGTTGGAAGTATCCAAACAGAGATTCCCCTTAACACATGACATCGGATAAAAAAGTTCGTTCTCGCCAAGCATTCAGGTGCACAGCATAGGACGGACTTTTATTGAAATAGGCGGAATTTTCGCGTGGTTGCCCTTTCGATTACCGCCATGACTGAATAGGATGTAGGGATTGTCAAAAATCACTAGATTTATATAGAAAGTAGAGTGAATGCTTTGAACGAGAATGAAAAGATTCCTTATGTTGTCAGCAGTAAGAGCTACACCGCCGTTGCGATTAATTGCGCCGCCAAAGCGGGAGAGTGGATTAAGAGCAAACTCGGTACCGTCAAGCAGTTGAGCACCAAGTCTTCGGCACAGGATATCGTAACCGAGGTGGACAAAGGCGCGGAGCAGATGATCCGCAAGCTGATTTTGACGCACTTTCCGGATCATGCGATCCTCGGAGAAGAAGGGGTTGCCCCGGGTAGCGATGCCTACAATAAGGCACTCGAGGACGCCAAGGACGAAGAGTATCTCTGGATTATTGACCCTGTGGACGGAACGACGAACTATGTTCATGGATTTCCGTTTTACTCTGTGTCGATTGCACTGGCTCATCATGGAGAAGTCATTGTCGGCGTTATTTACGACCCTTCCCGGGACGAGTTGTTTGTTGCGGAAAAAGGAAAAGGGGCCTACGTTCACGGCAACCCTACCTATGTTTCCAAGGAAGATCAATTGTCGGACAGCTTGCTGGCCACGGGCTTCCCGCTGGACAGCACGGTCAACCTGCCGCTGAATATGGCGGAGCTGCAGGCGCTGCTGCCGATGGTCCGCAATGTAAGAGCAGGCGGCTCCGCAGCGCTTCATCTTGCTTATGTGGCTGCCGGCCGCCTCAGCGGATACTGGGAGCACGGCTTGAGCGCTTGGGATGTTGCTGCAGGCGCACTATTGGTTCAGGAATCCGGCGGTAAAGTAACCGATACGGAAGGAAAGCCATATGATCTGTCGGTGCGTCATTTGGCGGCAACCAACGGGCTGATTCATCAGCGTTTTCTGGATACACTAAAAGACGCCGGTGAAGCTTTGGTTCGCTAAACGGCCAGGGGCGACAGAGAAATGCAGGTCACTTACAACCGCTTGATAAAGGAGTGTGCTTACGATGAATGAGAAGTCGGATCAGGATTTGGAGCGCCAGCTCAGCGAGATGTTAACGGACGGTGAAATGCAGAAGAAGGATCGGGAGAAGGAGGAGCGCAGGCTTCTCTCTCCGAAATACGAGATCCGGATTCAGACGCAGCTCGATCCTATTGTGGAAGAGACGCAGAAATACCGCAGCATGGCGAAGGAAGTGGATGATCGATATGACAAGTATATGGATAAGGCAGTTAAGAAGGATAAGCCTGAGGATTCAGGTGAAGAAGCTTGATAGCGCTTTAAGGGATGGGATGTTTACGAAGCGGGACATCTCTATTCGTTAAAGACCCGAACCTGGAATGGACAGCATAGAGCGTGCTGTCCATTTTTTTATGATGGCTGGCCAAGATCACACTGTTCTAGGCTGGCTCAAGTTGGTGTGACTATGGTTGACCTTGACCACATTGGGGGGAGATCATGCGAGTTCGGATTCAAATATGTCATGTTCTGGGAGGCGCATCCGGGGCAGCCTCCATGCTGCTATGGTGCATCCTTATCTTTTTCAACCCTTATTCCGATGAGACCAGCTGGAAACCAGCCTTAACTACGTTCGTTATGCTGTTTCTTCCAGCCAGCTTGGCGATGCTCGGGGTGCTTTATTCCTACCGGTTGCTGCTGCTGGTTGCTTTTGGATGGTCGATATTGCCAAGCCTGTATCTGGCAGCCACGCCTGGGATATTTGCTTGGTTTGGAGCTGCATCTCTTGGCTATTTATTCGCTTATCTTCTCATGAAACCTTATCGTCCCGATTGACTTCGGTACCATTCACAGGTTGCTGGTGGTAAAATAAGGCTGTATTAAGATATTGACGTTGAGGGAGTGAAGGCATGTTCAAACAATGGAAGAAGGGGCTGGCGGCAGTAACCGGCACCTTGACGCTCGCGGTGGCACTGGTTGGACCGAGCGTTGCGCCGGCTTATGCCGATGAGGTTGCAGGCAAGGATACATATCATATTGTGGCGCTGGGGGACTCGTTGACCGTTGGGTATGAGCCGGGAATGGATCTGAACAGCAAGCCTTACGGTTTTGTTGACCGGCTGTATGAGCAAGGTTTGTTCCACGGCCGGACCGAGGTAACGAATCTGGGGATCGGCGGCCTGAAAACCGATGGGCTGAACCATTACGTCAAGGCCGTCTTGGATGAACGCGCAATTACGGCGGAAGAGCTGCAGCCGGGGCTAAGCGGCATCGATCCACGCACGAAGCAGATTGGCGCTGACGCAGCGAAAGCCAAGCCGATTATCGCGGGTGCGGATCTGATTACCATTACTATCGGCGGCAATGACATGATGAGTCTGGTCAGTACCGTGGAAACATTAAGCGATGAACAGTTGAAAACAAAGATGCAGGAACTGTTCAAGATTTATACCGATAATGTCTCATCCGTCATTACCAACTTGCACGCCATCAATCCGGATGCCGCAATTGTGGTGGCGGACCAGTATAATCCGGTTCCCAAAGTCGCTGACGAGGTCGCATATGCTAAACTGCTTGCAGCATCCGGAGAGTTTACGAAGCTGGTGGAAGGCGTAGCTGACAGTTTTGCCACTCAGGGCGTGAATATTAAGGTAGCCCATGTGGCGAAGAAGTTCGTGGGCTCCGAGCTGACGATGACCCATATCCTGAAAGACGATATTCATCCGAACCAATATGGATATGAGACGATGGCCGGTGTGTTCGCAGAGACGATCTGGGGCAGCTACAAGAATTCCGCTGTTCAAGAACAGGGGCAGCCGATGCGCATCATCGTGAAGGGGCAGGAGCTGAACACGCCGTATAAGCCGATCCTTCGCGATAACCTGAATTACGTAGCGATACAGGATATCGTAGATGCAGTGGGGGCGACGACCACATGGGAAAATAAAACGTCCAGTGCAACGATTACGTTTGGAGATCAGACGGTGGTAGTGAAGATCGGTGCCAAAACCGTTCAAGTTAACGGAACGGCTGTACCGATCGACACGCCGGCATTCCTGCAAAAAGTAGGAAAAGAAGATAAAACCTACGTCCCGCTCGCGGTGATTGCATCCGGTCTTGGTTTTGACGTTCAATACAGCACCAAATTGCGTACCGCATTCATTAATTTATAATCCCATAAGCAAGCTGCATCGGCTGGAAGGAGTCGATGCAGCTTTTTTTGTCATTAGCGTTTTTGTGATGTTTTTAACATAAGTAACTCCAGGCAGATGGTACAATACGACATCATTTCCTTTCATGGGTGGTTTGACATCAGATCAGATTTTGAACCCCTTTCCTGACATCTGGAAAGTGCAGATGCGTGAAAGCGGTAGGGAAAGGGTAGCCGAATGTCGAATCTTGGAAGAAACATAGATAGGGCATTATAGGGGGAACAAGGAATGAATGGACCGATGATCGTTACGTTGTCTGTTTTGGCCGTGGCATCCGCATTGTTCATGTCGGGAAAAGTGCGGTCGGATTTGGTCGCGATCGGCGTGTTGATGGTACTTATGTTAACGGACATTTTAAGTCCGGCTGAAGCCCTTTCGGGCTTTTCCAATTCGGTTGTCATCATGATGATCGGTTTGTTTGTTGTGGGCGGGGGGATTTTTCAGACCGGATTAGCCAAGATGGCAAGCGGAAGGCTGCTGAAGCTTGGAGGGGGAAGCGAGACCCGGCTCTTGATTATGATCATGCTGGTAACGTCGCTCATTGGCGGATTCGTCAGCAATACCGGCACGGTAGCGGTCATGCTGCCCATTGTTGTCAGTCTGGCGTTCAGCGCCGAGATTAATCCGGGGCGGCTGCTGATGCCCCTTGCTTTTGCTAGCAGCTTGGGGGGCATGCTCACGTTAATCGGCACACCGCCGAATCTCGTGATTCAGGAGACGCTGATCAACGCAGGATACGAACGGCTGTCGTTCTTTGCTTTTTTGCCGATCGGACTTGTGTGTTTGGCAACGGGGATCCTCGCGATATTGTTCCTTCGCCGTTTTCTTCCCAGCAATGAAGAAGGGGGTGCAGGTAAACAGGGCGGGCGCTCGCTTCGAGAGCTGGCCAAACAGTATCGGCTGACCCAGAACCTGTATCGGATTCAGGTTAGTGCCGATTCCTCCATTCGATCCAAAACATTGCGGGAGCTGGACATTCCTGCGAAGTTCGAAGTGAACGTCATTGAAATCCGCCGTAAAATGTCGGCCAAGAATCAATTCTTCAAAACGATCAACCAGGAAATCGCCGGTCCCGAGACCGTGATTGAGGAAGACGATATTCTGTATGTAAACGGCCCGTTCGAGCGGGCCTCGGAGTTTGCGGAGACGTATGGGCTTGTCATGCTGGACCAGCGTGTACCCGAGCATCGAAAACGTACGGAGGAGTCGCAATACGCCACGAGTGACGTCGGCATTGCCGAGGTGATGCTGACTCCGTCCTCGCGCCTGATTGGCCGGCTCGTCAAGCACTCAGGTTTCCGCGAGAAATATCGGGTGAACATATTGGGGATTCAGCGAAAAGAACAGTATCTTCTGCATCATCTGAAGGAAGAGAAAATGCGCTTTGGCGACGCGCTGCTCGTTCAGGGAACATGGAAGGATATAGCCCTTCTGGCGGCCGAGCAAACGGATGTCGTGGTGGTGGGGCAGCCCGTGGAGGAGTCGCGCAAAGTGACGATGGACCACAAAGCGCCGATTGCGGCCGGGATTATGCTCTTGATGGTGATCCTGCTGGTGACCGAATGGATTCCGGCGGTGGCCTCCGTGATGATTGCCGCGGTGTTGATGGTGGTGTTCGGATGCGTGCGTAACATGGAGGAGGCCTACAAGACGGTCAACTGGGAGAGCATCGTGCTCATTGGCGGCATGATTCCGATGTCCATTGCCATCGAGAAAACGGGAGCCGCCACGCTGATCTCGAATATGCTGGTCCATTCACTGGGAAGCTATGGTCCGCTTGCCCTGCTGGCAGGAGTGTACTTCACCACCTCGCTGTTAACGATGTTCATCAGCAATACGGCTTGCGCCGTATTATTCGCGCCGATTGCGTTATCGGCTGCGATCCAGATGGGAGCCAGTCCGTATCCGTTTCTGTTCGCCGTCTCCATTGGAGCGAGTATGTGCTTTGCCTCACCGTTCTCCACGCCGCCGAACGCGCTCGTTATGTCGGCTGGCCGTTATAAATTCAGCCATTATGTGAAGGTCGGATTGCCGCTTCAACTGGTGATCGGCCTGGTCATGATGGCGGTACTGCCGCTGTTCTTTCCGTTCTAAAGGAGAACCGGCACATAACACCCGCATGTTCCATCCGATGAGGATTGCGCATGCGGGTGTTATTCCATTTTGGGGGCAGCATGTCGTGAAGCCTTGTCCGATCAGTACCCCCTTACTCCTCGATCGATCGACTCCCGCCAGACACGCCCGCCGCTTTTGCAGGAAATCGCCTGTCGTAAGGCTAATACATCCACTTAGGACTTTCTGCCTGATCGTAAAAATACGCATCATTTCCGTAGAAATGACTACGCTGATGCCGCTGGATTGTTGCTATGCTTGAGAAAGCCGGAGGTGCAAGGGCCGATGAAGAACCGCTTGAAAAATCCACTGGGCCGAATGAATATCAAGCAGCAGATGATTCTGCTGTTCCTGGTGCTGGTCATTCCGTTGTTTGCGCTGAACGCCTACGGGAATTCCATGGCCGGTCAAATCCTGAAGCGCCATGTGACCAATGCTTATATCGAACTGAACAAGCAGAACTTTAAGCTGATTAACCGTGATATTGAAACCGTTAACAAAGTGACCTCCACGGTCATCCAAAATTCGCAGATCCAGCAGCTGGATCCCTTTGCCGAGGACACCGTTCTCGCGCGCGTCAAAAACTACGAGCGGCTGGAAAAGATGCTGCTGTCCTTCTCCCAAGAGACGGATGAACGCGAGCCGGTTTATTACTCGCTCTATGTGTATGACCCGAACAACAGCTATTTCTTTGCTCCCTATTACCCTGACCGCCGAAAAGCGGGGGTATATTTTTTCTCCGACGAGAAGGAGAAGCCGGCATGGTTCGATGAAGCCGTGGCGATGAAAGGGAACGGGTATCTCAAGCGCATAGCGAATCTGTCGCCGCCGGTACAAGGGCGCCAGGATCAAGAGACCTTAAGCTATGTAAGGGCCGTGAACAATATTTATAAGGGCGGAACCATCGGCGTTCTGGTGGTCACGAATTTAGACGCCCGGATCGGCGAGTCGTTATCGACGGTTTCGATTCCGGATGGGGAGCTGTATTTTACGGATGGGAACGACCATATCCTGACTTCGTCGGTACAAGGCATGGCAGGGAGGCTGGAATTGCCCCCTGAAGCGGATCCGGGTCAATCCACGATCGGCATCATGGACGTGATTACGTCGGATTTTATCTATGTTATTGACTATAACTACGTGCTCAATCAGAAGCTGGTCTACAAGGTGCCCGTCAAAACGCTGCTCGCCCAGCAAAGCGAGATGAAACGTGTTATCCAGGTCATCTCCATCGCTTACTTTGCCGTGGGTCTCATTATCGTTTTTTATTTCTGGCAGTCGCTGATGACGCCGCTCCAGAAGCTGGCGCATTTTGTGAGAAGGTATGAACCGGGGAACGTCGTGCCGGAAACCCCCTACAGGCGCAGAAAAGATGAAGTCAGTGTCCTCATCTCCACGATCTATGACATGGCCCGCCGATTGAATGATCTGATCCACTACAAATACCGTACGGATCTGAAGCAGAAGGAAGCGCAGCTGCAGCTGCTGTATCAGCAGATTAACCCCCATTTGCTGTATAACACCTTGGAAAGCATCTATTGGAAGAGCACGATGGAGGGCAATACCGAGTCCGCCGAGATGATCAAGGATTTGTCCAAATTGATGAAGATCAGTCTCAGCCGTGGGCGGGATCTCATCACGCTTGGGGAAGAGCTTGAGCATGCGGGGGCTTATATCAATCTGCAGCTGAACCGTTACGATTATCAGTTTACCGTCCACTGGGAAGTGCCCGAGTCCTTGCTGGTGAACCAAGTGCCGAAGATTACGCTGCAGCCGCTGCTGGAGAACGCGATCATTCATGGCATTAAAAATATGGGCGAGGACGGAATCATCCGGATTTCAGGCCATTTGGAAGAGGGACAATGCCGGATCGTCATTGAAGATAACGGCTTCCGCCCCGTAAACTACGAGTCCATCCACAGGCTGCTCCATGATGAAGCGCCGGACCCTTCGCTGGGCTACGGCATCCGCAATATCCAGGAGCGGCTCCAGCTGCATTTTGGAAGCGGCTGCGGTCTGCAATATAAACCAAGAGAAGAAGGGGGAACCCGCGTGACGATCACGATTCCCCGAATAGAAGAAACAACCATTATCGCAACCGGACAGGAGGTTTCCTGATGTATAACATTTTGGTGGTAGATGACGAGCCTTTGATCTGCAAGGGCTTGGCCGGGCTGTTAACGTCCTCGGGCCTGGCCATCGATGGGATTGCTACGGCCTACAGCGGTCAGGAAGCGCTGGATTACATAAGGATGGGGGATATCGATCTGCTGGTCACCGATATCCAGATGGGCGAGATGAACGGCATCGAGCTGATGCAGCAGGCCAAGATCGTGAAGCCTTGGGTTCAGACGATCATTATTTCAGCCCATGAAACATTTCAATATGCGCAGCGGGCGCTCCAGCTCGGAGCCAAGGATTATTTGATCAAACCGCTGAACAGCGAGCAGTTTCTGGATTCGGTTCGCAGCGTTCTGCTCAAGATGGATCAAACCGGCGCCTCAGATAGAGCCATTTCTCATGGCCGATAACGAGCATTTTCGGATGGAGGAGACTCCGTCCGAACGAATAGAGCGGCTGAATCAGCGGCTCTCCACGGAGCGGGATCAGCCGCAACTGGCCGGCCTAGACGAATCGGAGCTGGGCTTGATCGGTCCTTATTTTGCCGTTATCAAGATGAAGCTGGGCTTAAGGGAGGACAGCAGCGCTTCTTTTTCAAGGAAAGATATAAGCCTGATTCAATATGCCGCGCTGAATATCGCCAAGGAGCTGCTGGAGCAGGAGCCGCACGCCTTCGTATTCTATTCGCCGGAGCGGGACATCAACATCATCCTCCAATGGAGCGAGCAGGAGATGGAGGAGAATGCAGGCGGCAAGATCCAGCATCTGGAGATGATCGGCCGGAGTCTGCACCACCATGTGGAGCTGTACCTGAAACGAAGCTGTACCGTTGGGATCAGCCAAATATTGAGGGGGCCCGAATTTTTGAGTGTGCTCAGCCGTCAGGCGGACAAAGCGATGCTGTGGAGCGAGCAGCTGCAGGACTTCCATGTGTTTTATTACGGGGATTTCAATTGGCACAACTATGCCCAGGAGACGTCGCATGAGGTGCTCTCGAGCCAGGGCAATCGGATCGTGGAGAATACAAGGCAATATATCGAGGAGCATTACCGCCAGAAGGGATTGACGATTCACGAGATAGCCAAGAACAATCACGTGAGCCCGAACTATTTGAGTTATCTGTTCAAAAAATATACAGGCAGCAGCCTGTGGGAGTATGTCGTGAAGCTGCGGATGGAGGAGAGCAGGTCCCTGATCCTGAGCACGGATCTCCGCCGCTACGAAATCGCGGAGCGAGTCGGCTATGAATCTCCGGAGCATTTCAGCAAAATCTTCAAAAAATACTATGGCGTCAGCCCCAGCGAGCTAAAGAAGTAAGAACGGCTATACTTCACATAGTTTTAGACATGTTCGAAGACTCCCTGTCTTTTTACAATTAAAGCTGGACATTTAATTAAGGAATGAGGGAGTCAGATGGAAGAAACGGCCATGCCGCAAGGCCAGGCTCGGATAGAGCCCGGTCATCGCACCCGACAGGAGCACAAGCGCAAGCCGCTGTGGAAGAAGTACATATGGGGGTATATGTTCCTCGTTCCAGCCATTGCGATCTTTATCGTCTTTTTGTGGGTGCCGATCTTGAAAGGGGTCTTTTACAGCTTTTTTCATATCGATTTCGTAAAAGGAAACACCTTCGTCGGGTTTGATAATTATGCCAAGGTTCTCAGCAATCCCGATCTGCTGGTTTCCGTTCGAAATACATTGTATTTCATGCTGTTAACGCTGGTCATCGGCTTCTGGGTGCCCATCGCGGCCTCTATCGCCATCTCGGAGCTGAAGCTGTTCCAGGGCTTCGCCCGGATTGCCGCGTATCTGCCGTTTGTCGTACCCGGCGTCGTACTTTACGGCATGTGGAGGTGGATGTATGACCCGGTAGGTCCGATTAACGCCCTGTTCGGCTTCTTTGGGGCAGAACCGGTATCCTTTATTTCGGATAGCCGTTTCTCCATGGTGTCGCTGGTCGTGATGGAGACATGGCAGCAATTCGGCTCGGCGATGCTGATCTATCTCGCCGGCGTGCTCAGCATACCGAAGGATTGGTATGAAGCCGCCGAGATCGACGGTGCGGGCGTATGGGCCCGGATTAAATACATTACGCTCCCCTCGATGCGCAATTTGATTATGCTCATGCTGATCCTGCAGCTGATCGGCACTTCGCAGGCGTACCAGTCGCAGCTTGCGATGCTGGACGGCGGACCGAACAAGGCCACGCTCACCTATGCGCTTCTAACCGTAAAATACGCGTTCAACCAGCTGGATTACGGGGCAGGAACCGCGATGGGCATCTTGATGTTCCTGGTGCTGAGTTTGCTGGGCATCCTGCAATTCAAGATGAACAGGGAGGAGTACTAGGATGAAAGAGAGAGGCATACTGTCCGCTTCGGATCTGAGAAAACCGTGGAACAAGGCGATATACGGATTTATGGTGCTGTGCATTGCGGTGATGATCTTTACGATGCTGTATCCAATCGGCATGACGATGTTTAACGGGCTGAAGAGCAATCAGGAGATCAATACGTTTCCGCCGCGCTTTTTCCCGTCGGAATGGCATTGGGATAACTTCCCGAAGGGGTGGGAATACATCGATCTGCCGATGTTTCTGAAGAATACGCTGCTTATTTTTGGCGGCAATCTGCTGGTGACGATTCTGGTACTGGGCTTGGCGGCATTCAGCATTTCCCGTATCCGGGTTCCCTATCACCGCGTCATCTATTTCTTCATTCTCATGACCTTGTTTATTCCGGCGTCGAGTTACATGATTCCGAACTTCGTCAATTTGAAGGAGCTGGGGCTGCTGAATTCCTACTGGGCCTTCTGGCTGCCGGCCGGAGCGAATGCGTACTTCTTCCTGCTGATCAAAAACTTCTTCGATGGCATTCATCCGGAGATCTTCGAGGCGGCACGCATCGATGGCGCTTCGGAGTTGAGCAGCTTCCTGCGAATTGCCGTACCGCTGTCTGTCCCGATTTTTGCAACGCTGGCGATTTTTATCTTCTCCACGGCATGGAATGACTGGTTCTGGCCGTCGCTGGTCATGCAGACGCAGGACAAGTACACGCTGGCCACGGCCATCTACAAGTATGTCATCAACGCAAGGAGCCTGGACAGCAGCATAAAATTCGCGATCCTGTTCATGGTTATGGTGCCGCCGATCTTCGTATTTCTGGTGTTCCAGAAATTCATTATGCGCAGCGTCAGTCTCTCGGCTGTTAAAGGGTAGGGCAGCGTGTACACCATCGTAGCCCTGCACATGATCGTCATATGAATGCACATCGTCCTTTCCGAGTTTCAATTTTATGATGGAGATAAGAAAGAACATTATCAATTCAATCAGGAAAAGGGGAGTATCCATGCGCAAGTTCTCAGCATTACTGATCTGCCTTATGCTGTTCAGCTCCTTGCTCGCCGCTTGCGGCGGAGGCAAAGCAGCGCCGGAGGCCGGCAATAAAGACGGAGGGACTGCCAATTCGGGCGGAACGACTGCAACGCAGACGGATGAACCGAAACAGGATATCGCGGATCAAAAGATAACGATCAAGATCCACTATCCGCTGCCGGATGATACAACGCTGCGTCAGCAGGAGGATGATAAAATCGCCCGTTTCCAGGCGAAATATCCGAACGTGACCATCGTGAAGGACGACTGGCAGTACAGCGTCAACGAAATCGGGGTCAAGATGGCTTCGAACGAAGCGCCGACATTTTAGAACACTTGGGCTACGGAAGCACAGCTGCTCGTAGAGCGGGGCTGGGTGGCCGACATCACGGAGTTCTGGAACGAGTGGGAATACAAGGACGACATGAACCCCGTGCTCCAGGATCAATTCATCGTGGACGGCAAGGTGTATGGCGTTACGCAGAACGGGTACATCACGTCAACGATCGTGAACAAGAAGCTGCTGGATGCGAAGGGCGTACCGGTTCCGCCGATGGATTGGACGTGGGACGACATGTACAACACGGCGAAAGGGGCAGCAGATCCGAAGGCCGGCATATCCGGCATCGCGCCGATGGGCAAAGGCAATGAAGCGGGCTGGAACTGGACCAACTTCCTGTTCGAAGCCGGCGGGGATATCGAAGTGAACGAGGGCGGCAAAGTGAAGGCCGTGTTTAACTCGGAAGCCGGCGTAAAGGCGCTGGATTTCTATAAAAAGCTGAGATGGGAAGCGAATGCCATTCCGCAGGACTGGGCTCTCGGTTGGGGCGATGCCGTCAGCTCGTTCCAGCAGGGACGTACGGCAATGGTCATTGCTGGCGCATTCGACGTGATCCAGCCGGCATTGAACGAGGGCGGCATGAAGCCTGAGGATGTGCTGGCATATCCGATGCCAGCGATGGAGAAAGGCGGAGCGCACCACGGCATTTTGGGCGGCAATTATCTGGTCATCAACCCGAATGCCACGAAGGAAGAGCAGGAAATGGCATTCCGTTACATCACGTTTGATTATTTTACGGATGATGCGCTGAAATCGGTGGAAGATACGATTAATGCCCGCAAAGCCGAAGGCAAATACTTTGTACCGACGCCGCTGGAATATTTCAGCGATGATTCCGAGTATGCCGCGAAGGTAAAAGCCATCTACGATAAGTACGACAACGTCTACAAATACGATCCGCAGCTCTTCAGCCTGTTGGAAGGCAAACCGGAAGCGCAATTCGGCACGCAGGATTATTATGCGGCGATGTCCAACGTTGTACAGGAGTCGTTCTCGAAGGAAGGCACGGATTCCAAGAAACAGCTGGATGAAACAGCCAAGCTGGTTCAGGAGAACTTCTTCGATAAGATCGAACAGAAGTAAGGGAGCGGCTGCCCCGAATGGGATTGGGGAGAATTCTGCAGCACAGTAAAGAGAGACGCCGGGGCGGCGTCTCTCTTTGCTTTCTCATATCCTTGGAAATAGTTGCTCAAGCCGGGCGAAAGGTCAGCCCTTCTTAAACACGGTCGCCTGATTCGTGTCCGGATCCCGAAACTGCCACAGGCGACTTTTTTTATATTGGTATAATGATTGCTATTATGACAGCCCTAAGCCAAGTGACATCACGCTGCTTACTTGGAATCCGTCTTCGGAATGATTGTTTTGGCAATGCGGATCAGCTCTTCGGCAGCGATGTCACCCGTGGTAGAGTTGAGCGAAAGCATGTAGTGATGTCCGGTGGTTGGTTCTTCATAGACCCAGTCCAGCGGCGCCAGCTGCTCCGAGTTTCCGCCGCTCCACGTTTTTTGCAGCACGTCCTGCCCGTTGATCTCGATTTTCCGGCTGGTCATGCCCGTGCTCTCGTCCCAGTAGGAGGTCACGCTCCCGTGGTCCCCGTTATTCAGAATGGTAAGGGAGACTTTTTTATTGCCGCTGGCATAATATACCGTCGAAAGCCAGAATTGATCGGTGAACTTCACCGGCATCAGGGCGTAGTCCTTCCCGGAGGCTTTGGCTTTTTCAAGCAGCTTTTTGGCGATGTCGGCTTTTTCCTGCTCGGTCAGCGGGGTCACATCAGTCTCGCGTTCCATGTGCACGCTGGCGTTTTTGAACGTATATGTGCCCGAACCGGACAGTTCCTTGGCCAGCGGCAAACCGGGCACGTTCACCATGCTTTGCAGCTTGGCGAAATCCTTGACGGCATGCGGAGTGGATTTGATGTCGATGACATGCTTTGGATTATCCGGTACAACATAAATGATGGCGGCTTCGCCCGGCTTGATCTGTTCGTCCCAGATGGTGTTCATGAGATGTATGCGGTTCAGTTCCTTTTTTGAATAGTTTTTTGGTGAAGGCGCCTGAGCGTCCGATTTCTCCTCATAGAGAACTTCCCCTTTGCTGTTGGTTAAGGAATGGTACTGTACGGCGGCAAATCCGGTCGATGCGGTAAGCAGCATGCCGGCCATTAAGAGAATGCTAACTTTGTATTTCACAAAAAATCGCTCCTTTTTAAGTTGTTTTTCCCGAATTTGGTTCATGACGTGTTCCTGGAGGGCCGTCCCCGGCGGTTCAACCCTTTGAAAGAGTGGTTTCAGGTCCTGATCGTTGTCCTTGCTCATTCGTTTCTTCCCCCTCTGCCATGGCGTAATGTTTGCGGAACTTGGCTGCGGCCCGCTCATATTTTTTCCTGAGATAGGTCGTGTTGTGTTTCAAAATCAGGCTGATCTCTTGATAGCTCTTGTCCTCGACACAGCGCAGGATGAGCAGGCTTCGTTCCTCTGCGGTCAGCCTGGCCAGCGCCCGGAGCACGGATGGATTGTAGTATTTGTGCTCGATGACCTGATCGACATGCCGGTTATCCTGATCCTTCTGATACAGAAAGGGGAGGAATCGGGATAGCTTTCGCTTGCGGAGGTAGTCGATGCACTGGTTGCAGGCGATGCTGTACAGCCAGGCTTCGAAGGGCTTGTCCGGTTCGAATTTAGATAGATTGCGGTAAGCTTTCAGAAAAGCTTCCTGGGTGCAATCTTCGGCTTCGGCATAGTCGCCAAGCATGTGATAGCAATAGTTGAAGATGGCTTTATTGCAACGGTTCATGATCAGCTCATATTTGTCGATCTCTCCCTTCAAAACATCAGCAACGATCTGATGGAATGCTGGTTCATCCAAGTGGTTTCACCCCTTTACAATTTGTATTACGTTTGGGCAAAGCACAAATGTGACAAATGGATTCAATAAATTTTGTTTGCAGGAGAGCGCAGTCGCCAAGATCGGGTTGAAGTAAAGGAGCGGCTGTCCCGGATGGGATTTTGGAGAAGTCTGCAGCACAGCAAAGAGAGACGCCGGAGCGGCGTCTCTCTTTGCTGTTTCATATCCTTATTACGATCGGGAGTTGACTTGGACCAGTGGTCACCCCTCCTCGAGCACGGCTGCCCGATTCGATATTTGGAATCAAGTGAACCGCGTCTTCGGCATTATTAATAGATCGCCTTGGCATCCGCCGGCAGCTGCCGGACATGCTGCAGGAAGCCCGTTACGCGCTGATCCTGCCCCATATCATATTCAAAGCCCAGCTGCTCAGCGACATCCAGCGCGGTTTTGCGGAACAGCGCTCCCATCGTAAACAACGCCTCCCACACTTCTTCGTAGGTTCCGCGCGGGTAGGTGGACATCAGCTTGTTCCAGCTGTCCGCAGACAGGTAGTTTTTCAAGTACTTGCCGTTCTTGCCCACGCTGAGCGAGAAATCGGTCTGGGCGCCCACCTGCCACTCCAGCATTTTCATCAGCATCGGTCGCATGATGTTGTGGAAGTGGTCTTGGGCATACAGTATTTCTTCCCGCCACAAGCCCTTGGCTACATACGTGGATACCCACCAGAACTCATTGCAGCAATCCTCGAAAAAGGCTGCGGAAGGGCGCTTTACCCAAAAATCCTCGTCAGACGGAGCCGGAATCGCCGGGAACGCCTGATCTTTATCCATTAGGATTTGGATCAGTTTGTCCTCCTTGCAGTATTTTTCCTTCTCCTCGATGGGAATCAGAGTCATGTCAATCCGGTTGCCGTCGGTAAACAACATCAGGTACGAGAACCAGCCCCCCAGATCCGGAGGGAACAGTGCCATGTCTTCGGGCGTCTGCAGAATAATCCGTTCACCGAAGACGTCGATCCAATCCGGGTCCTGAATATAGCTCTCCATGTCCGTGACATGAAAGCTGATATCGTAATCCTGAAATATATCCTTAGGCACGTTGGGGTTGGTTCGGGAGCCTTCCAGGGTAACGGCCCGAACACGTTCGTCGCGGGCTGCGTAGCCCAATACCAAATCCATCATTTCTTGCTCGCTTCTCATGTTATCCAGCCTCCGCATTCATATTTAGATTGCTCACGATTTGAATCGGGCAGGTCAGGAGGTCCACGAATTCGGACCGTGGAAGCACGGCAGGGATGTGGAGCATGTTATAACTTGTTCAGCTGCTTTTTCATGAGGAGATCTCCTTTCGCGGGTTATGCATTTATCTATATTAATTCTTCATGGCCTTAAAAGATTCCTCCGCAGCCTCAAGCGTAGCCTCAATGTCGGCATCCGTATGGGCTGTGGTCATGAACCAGGCCTCGTACTTGGAAGGAGCCAGGTTCACGCCGCGGTCCAGCATATGGCGGAAGAATGCGGCGAACGCTTCGCCGTCGGTGTCCTGCGCTTCGTCATAATTCGTGACCGGGTGATCGCAGAAGTGAGTGGAGAAGGAGCCCCGGATGCGGTTGATTGTGAGCGGAATGCCGTGGCGGTCGGCGGATGCCTGCAAGCCTTCCGTCAGCTTGATGGTCAAGCGCTCCATTTCTTCATATACGCCTTCACCCTGCAGAACCTCCAAGCAAGCGATTCCGGCGGCGATGGAGGCTGGATTACCCGCCATGGTTCCTGCCTGATAAGCAGGACCGAGCGGTGCGACCTGTTCCATCACGTGTTTACGGCCGCCATAAGCGCCGATAGGCAGACCGCCGCCGATGATTTTGCCAAGCGCCGTAAGGTCCGGCTGAATCGCCTCGTGATTGTCCAGACCCGCATAAGTTTGGGTAGATCCGTAGTGGAAGCGGAAAGCGCTGATAACTTCGTCATAGATGACCAATGAGCCGTTATCGTGCGTCATCTGGCATAGGCCTTCGAGGAATCCCGGTTTCGGCATCACCATCCCGAAGTTGCCAACGATCGGCTCCACCATAACGGCAGCCACATCATCGCCCCATGCGTCGAGGGCAGCCCGCAAGCCTTCCAGATCGTTGAACGGAACGGTAATGACTTCCGTCGCAATGCTGGCCGGGATCCCGGCGCTGTCCGGAATGCCGAGCGTGGAAGGACCGGAGCCTGCTGCCACGAGCACAAGATCGGAATGGCCATGGTAGCAGCCGGCGAACTTGATGATTTTGTTGCGCTTGGTGTAGGCGCGGGCGACCCGGATCGTGGTCATGACCGCCTCGGTGCCGGAATTGACGAAACGCACCTTGTCCATGGACGGGATGGCAGCCTTCAGCATTTTGGCCAAGGTGATCTCAAGCTCCGTAGGCGTCCCGTAGAGGGTGCCGTTTTGAGCGGCTGCCGTGATTGCGGCCGTAATATGCGGATGAGCATGTCCGGTTATGATCGGGCCATAGGCTGCCAAATAATCGATGTAGCGATTGCCGTCCTCGTCCCAGAAGTGAGCTCCATTCGCGCGTTTCATGAAAACGGGGGCGCCGCCGCCTACGGCTTTGAACGAACGGGAGGGGCTGTTTACGCCGCCTACGATATGCTGCAGCGCTTCTTGATATAGAGTTTCTGAACGGTTTCTTGATGTTGTCATCATCATTAACTTCCTTTCTTCATGAAGCAGGACAGGCAGCTAAAATGACATAGCTCCTGTCCTGATTACTGTAAGTGTATTAGTTACGATCCGTTGTTGCAGATGGAACAGTAGAGCTATCCGAATGACCATTCTCAGAATCGTTATTCTCAGAACCAGTGGTTTCAGAATTGCTTTCCGTACCTTCGCTGCCTTCTGTCTCAGGGTCAGGCGTTGGCGGATTTAAGATGTCCTGGATATACTGTTTCAGCGTATCCGAATTGCCGACCGTTAGAACGGCTGCTCCGCCGATATGCTCTTCCTTCAGGAGCTTCATCGGAGGCACCTGTTCGCTGCCGCTCATTTTACTCTTGTAGGCAACGTTCGCAAGCTTCCACATATCCTCAACATCGAGATTGGTATCGATATACGGGCTGACGGACTTCAGAATGTCCGGAAGCTTCATGATGGAAGTGGTGGTCTGCATTTTCTTGGCTACGGCCTTCAAGAGCTCGCGCTGACGCTCGGTGCGGGTAAAGTCGCCCATCGCATCATAGCGGAACCGCACATATTGCAGCGCCGCATTGCCATCCAGATGCTGCATGCCTTGCTTCAATTCGATGTCGTATTCGTTTTTGTCAGCTTTACTGGAATATTTCATGTCCTTCTCAACATAGAAATCAACCCCGCCAACGGAATCAACCAGCTTCATGAAACCCTGGAAATCCGTATAGACGTAGTATTGAACCGGAATGCCCAGCAGATCGCCAACAGCCTTCATGGCCGTATTCGGGCCGTGTGTAATGGCTGTATTGATTCGGTTTCGGTCATATCCGGGTATTTCTACGTAAGTATCGCGCAAAATAGAGAATAAGTGCATTTTCTTCTTCACGGGATCAATCGAGGCAACAAGCATACTGTCGGAACGAGGAATTTCGCCTTCCTCAAAACCGCGCGCATCCACGCCCATCAGCAGAATGTTGACCGTCTCCGTTCCTTCCCACTCGGGTGGCGCTGGTACTTTGGCATCTACCTTTTCAATTTCACGAAAAGGGGAGGATTCACCTGATTTCTGAAGACTCTGCAAGCCGTCGTAGAATGATGCCGCATAATAAATGCCGTAACCAATAATAGCGGCAAGGATGAGGCTGACACTCCATATAATCGTCTTCTTTGTTTTTTTGGTCATTGTGTTCTTCCTTTCGGATTACGCTGATGAATTAATTCGATAGAACATTTGAACATTCGACATTCATTCTATTATAATTTTTTTCGAAAAGACAATCAATTTTCGGGACTAAAGTCCGTATTTTAGGAGTTGAGCATTATTGTAGATCAAACGCAGTTAACAGTTGGAAGCCAGGTGCCGGATTTTTCACTTCCGGCTTCGAACGGGGAGAAGGTAGCTTTAAGCGATTTTCGTGGACGTAAAGTCGTGCTGTTCTTCTATCCGAAAAATATGACCCCAACCTGCACGGAAGAGGCTTGCAGCTTCCGGGACCATTATGGAAGCTTGGAGCAGGCAGGGGCAGTCGTGATCGGGATTAGCCCGGATCCCCTGAAATCCCATGCCAAATTCATCGATAAGCATAGCCTGCCCTACATGCTCTTGTCTGATGAGGAGCATAAGGTAAGCGAAATGTTTGACGTGTGGCAGATGAAGAAGATGTTCGGCCGCGAGTATATGGGTATTGTACGCTCGACCTTCCTAATTGATGAGCAGGGAAAGCTGGCCGCCGAGTGGCGAAAAGTGAAAGTAAAAGGTCATGTCGAAGCGGTTCTCGCAGCCGTGCTGTCATAGCTATATGAAGAACGGTCCCTCAGCATGCCTGAACAGGCATGATAAGGGACCTTTTTTTAAATAAATAAGACCAGAGGTATAGGTCGGCGAAGGGAGAGTAGGGGGCCACCGGCTCTCGCAGCGGCTCGCCCGCGTTTTGGCTATTTACCGAAAACGAGCTGTTTCGGGCCGGCAGACATAGGATCCTCTGTATGCTGTAAAAACAAGCTGTTTTTGAGCCCATTTGGACACTCGATCCGCTATTTACCGAAAACCGATCCATTTGGTAGGCCATCCGGACAGAGGATCCGTTAATGCACCCAAAATCACGAATTTAGCCCGGAATATCTTGCAATAGCGGATCTCATGTCCTCATACCTCCATTAAAGGGCAGAAAACAAAGGAATAGCGGAACCACAGTCCTCGAATATCATCAAATACCGCTAATCCAGGAGAATCGAGCTGTTTGGGAGTACCATGCGCTGTTGCCCGTCATTCGCTTGGTTCTCCGTCGATTCCAGGACCCAGCCACAACACCTGGCTTTTAGCAGCGTTCACGGCATTGCCCCGGAAGGGACCGCTGCCCTCAAGGAGGGCGGATACGACATTGCCGGAAGAACCGGAGAAGATTCGCACGACCGCGCCATTTTCTTGTCTGACCGGATGTTCTATCATCCCTTCCGGTTGTAAAATATCAAATCCTAGTCTTTTTTTGAAACGCCCTCCATATAATCTATCAGGAAGCCGAACTCATAGAAACGATGGAGGTAGAGTTGATAATGAAAAATATGGTGCGGGTAACATCAATTGCGGTATTTTTCGGCGTGTTGGCATTGCTGATCATGATCGGTATGGGGCTTGAGGTCCAGCGGCCGATAGACATATATGTGGAACAGGCTCCTCTGGCATCGGCGTCAATGACAATAACTCGACAGGATGTACAGGTGAAGCCGGAAGAGGCCAGCCTGCCAATCGTCACGACTGCATTCAAGAATACACCGGCCGTGAACGCCGCACCTGTTCAATATAAGAAACAAAATGACAAAACGGTATACCTGACATTTGACGACGGGCCATCGGATCTGACGCTGGATGTTCTGGATATTTTGAAGCGCGAAGGAATTAAAGGCACATTTTTTGTACTGGGCAAGGAGGCGGAGACCCGTCCCGAAATTATCAACCGCATCTATGAGGAAGGCCATGTGATTGGGAATCATACATATGATCATCGTTATGACGAGCTCTACGGGCATTTTCAGGATTTCTGGGGGCAGATTAAGAAGACGGAGGAAATCATTCGTTTAATTACGGGTGAACGGCCGCAGCTGGTCAGAGCTCCCGGGGGGACGGCCGGACATTTTGACGAAGCCTATTTTCAATACATGAAGCAGGGGGGATATCATGTATTCGATTGGAACGTCGACAGCGGCGATTCCAAGTATCGAGGCGTTCCGGTTAAAGACATCGTCAAAGGGGCAACCACAAAAGTGAATGGCAATGAGGCGATCGTGCTTCTTCATGACGGTAAAGGGCATGCTGAGAGCGTCAAGGCCCTGCCGGAGATAATTTCCTATTATAAAAAGCAAGGTTATGCCTTTGACGTATTGTCTCCGGATATCCAGCCTGTTCAATTTCGTGCCCAGCAGAGTGCTCGTAAGGCTTCGCAGCCTTCAAAGCAGTGGATTCGCGAGCATGTCACAGCCAATGCCGCGCTATTTGAGACCGGGAGAACGCTGGCTGTGGAATTCGGAGGAATGGAGACTGCGTTCGCGGCAGGTGAATACAAAATGGTGGACGGCCGGTTGATGGTACCGCTGCGATCCCTGGTGGAGCGGCTCGGCGGAAGCGTGACCTGGAAGTCTCACAACAAGACCGTACAGGTGACACTTGCAGGGAATCGCTGGGAAGCCGACCCGGTGGGTGGCTTGCTATTCCCCATGCAAACAGGGGGCAAACCGGTGTCTTCGGATGTTCATTTAATCGGCGGTACCGCTTGGATTCCGCTTCGGGAAGCGCTTGACTTTTCCGGCAGCCCTGTTACAAGAGTTACATATGAAGAAAGCGAGTATCGCGTTCTAACTTTGTAGTCGAAAATTGCATTTTATGTTTGTAATTATGCTTCACAAGTTATAGACTAGTACTTAGAGATATTTATCACAATCCCTAAGATTGTTTCCGAATAAAGGAGGGGGAAATTTCCCCCTGCTTTATTTTTGGCGATAGTGAGTCACCCATAAGTTCGCACTTTTGTAAGTGATGCATAATAGATACCGGTTATCCCAAAGTTAAAGCTAGCCGGTTCGATCGTCGCCAAGTTCATCTTGGGAATTCACTTAAAGAAAAGGAGGCAATTCTTTATGACAGAAACATCTTCTCCACAGCCGTCCGAAACTCCGGAAAATGTTGTAGGAAACCAAGAAGCTGCGGCGTCCAGCCGTCCTGATGTGCTGCTCGAACAACTGCTGAAGCCCGAGGTTCAGGAATCCCTCACAACTCTCGTGGACAATCTTCCAAAACTTACGGAAATGCTGACCGTCATGACTAAAGCTTATGACTTCGGTAAATCCGTAGCTACGGATCCCGTGCTTGCGGAAGACACCATGGCTTCCCTTAGCGGATTCGCGAAGCCAATCACGACAGCAGCAAAAAGCGTTGCATCTGCAGCCATCGAAGCCGGAGACCGTGTACACGCTCAAGGCGACCAAGCTCAGATCGGCGTATTTGGTCTGATGAAAATGCTGAAAGATCCTCAGGTTCAAAAGGGTCTTCGCTATGCTCAGGCTTTTTTGGACGTTCTTAACGAGCGCGACCAACAAAACAAGCGTTAATCCATAATCATACGAAGAACGGAGGATGGTCATGTCTAAACATATTTTAATTTTGGGCGGAGGCTATGGCGGCTTGCTTAGTGCGCTTTCTGCACGCGAGCATTTTGGTGCTGCTGCAAAAATCACGCTGATCAACCGTTTCCCAACCCATCAGATCATTACGGAATTGCACCGTCTGGCAGCAGGCAACATCGCAGAGAAAGCAGTAGCTTTGCCGCTCGACAAGCTTCTGCGCGGCGCGAACGTTGACCTGCGCATCGGCAACGTAAAGGAAATCAAGCCGGATGAGCGTTCGGTTTCCCTCGATGACGGCGGAAACTTCACCTATGATGCCCTGGTTATCGCACTGGGCAGTGAAACGGCATTCTTCGGCATTCCGGGACTGCAAGAGAACAGCTTCATTCTGAAGTCCGTGAACGATGCTAATCGTCTGCGTGCTCATGTAGAGTCCCGCATTGCGGAATACAGCAAAACGAAAAACAAAGCGGACGCTACCATCGTGGTTGGCGGCGGCGGCTTGACTGGCGTTGAGCTTGTTGGTGAATATGCCGATATGAGAAGCGAGCTGGCTCGCAAATACGGTATTGACCCACAAGAAATCACGCTTTATTGTGTTGAAGCAGCTCCTTCGATTCTGCCGGGCTTCCCTGCTGAATTGGTTGACCGCGCGACAACAAGCCTGCAGAAACGCGGCGTGAACTTCCTGACCGGATTGCCAATTACCAAAATGGACGGTACAACCGTTGAACTGAAAGACGGCAGCACGATCGAAACCAGCACATTGGTATGGACTGGCGGCGTACAGGGCAACTCCGTTGTGGCTAACTGCGGCATCGAAGTCAATCGCGGACGTGCGGTTGTTAACGAATTCCTGCAATCCGCATCTCACCCTGATGTATACGTTGCAGGCGACAGCGCGGTGGTTATGGGACCTGAAGGTCGTCCATACCCTCCAACGGCACAGCTCGCATGGCAAATGGGCGAGCTGATCGGCTACAACATCTTCGCTCAATTGAACGGCGGCGCACCAGCTTCGTTCACACCGGTATTCTCCGGTACGCTCGGCAGCTTGGGACGTAAAGATGCCATCGGTACCATTGGCGCTAACAAGACCCAATTGAAAGGTCTGCCTGCAACCTTGATGAAAGAAGCAAGTAACATGCGTTACCTGTCCCACATCAACGGTTTGTTTACACTGGCTTACTAAGCCTAGAAGGCGGCATTATATCCACATATAAAGAGATGGACCCGAGATTTTCGGGTCCATCTCTTTTTTTATTTGCGCAGCCCAAACATAAGCAGATGGACTTAGGGACATCGACATGAAAACATAATACGATGATTACACCCGGGAGCGAGGGATACAACAGGACCTTCATGGTGCTCCGGAGCGGGATGTTAGAGAAGGAGGTAAGGGAAAGGCAGAAGGTGAAAAGGAAGAAGAAAGAAGGTCAAACAGTTATGTAAGCGCTATCGTAAAAGGTTCGCAGTTTTCATTTTATGAAACGGAGGGAGCTTGTATGCGGGGATATCATCGTCTTCATTCCATTGTCACTCAACTGTTTTTGTTTTTTTTCATCGGCACAACACTCCCGGTTCTCATTATGGGGTTCCTGTCGTATAACAAATCGGCCTCGATCGTGGAGGAACAGGTCAGTAAAGTGGCTTCCCTCACCATCACCCAAGTCAGTGACAAGCTGAACATGTTCTTCAAGAAGCTGGACGATTCCTCGATGATGGTGCTGAACAGCAAGGTAGTTCACGGCATACTAGAGGATCAGAATATCAGTAAGTATGACCTGACATTGAAGGTGAAGGAGGGGAAGGACCTGCTGACCTCCATCATGATTAACTCGCCGGAGATATTGGACGTGTACGTGTTTGACGTGCAGCGTAACAATTCGGTTCTCAGTGCCGATTCCTTGATGTCCATCCCGGACCAGTGGGATTCTCCATGGTATCGATCGATTCTGGAGGCGAACGGACAGGCGGTATGGTTCGGCTTGTCGGATACCTCCTACCTGAAGCAAACGGGAATGGGATTTCCGGTCTTCGGACTAGGTCGGGCGATTCGGAGCTGGGATACAGGGGAGATTGTCGGAGTCATGTTTATCGAGATTATGGGGGATGTCCTGATCGATGAATTAAACCACGTCCAGTTCGGGGACACGGGGTATATGTACGTGGCCAATGACGAGAATCGTTACTTCTATCATCCGGATCCTTCGATGTACGGGAGGCAGTCCCGGATCAAGCTGCCCTCGGATTTGACGGAATATAACTTAAACAACAACAAAACGCTGATGATCCCCTCGCGCCTGAACAACGGCTGGCATGTGGTAGGCATGGTGCCGCTGAAGGAACTAACGGCCGATTCCGCCAGTATCCGGAGCTTCACGGTCTGGATTGTATTCGGATCGATTCTGGCAGCGATCGGCATGGGTTATTTCATGACGCGGAGAATCGGCAATCCGCTCGTTCACCTGAGCCGCTTGATGCGCAGAAGCGAGGCAGGCGATTTATCGGTCCGCAGCAAGAATGTAGGACCCAGCGAGATCGGTCAGTTGGGCAGAAGCTTTAACAAAATGATAGAGCAGATCGACCTCCTGATCCGGCGCATCGCCGCGGAGGAGTCCGAAAAGAAAAAAGCCGAAATCCGCGCGCTGCGGTATCAGATCAATCCCCATTTTCTCTACAATACGCTGAACTCGATCCGCTGGATGGCCAAGCTGAACCGGACGAATGACGTGGATCAATCGGTTACGGCCCTTGTTCATCTGCTGGAGGGGAGCCTGGAGCGCAATGGGGTGTTCATACGCCTTGGCGATGAACTGGAGCTGCTTCGCAAATATATGATCATCCAGAATTACCGCTATGACCACCAAATCGAGTTAAGGATCGATTGCCCCGAGGAGATGGAGGGCCTTTATGTTCCCCGGATGCTGCTGCAGCCGATCGTGGAGAATGCGATCTTTCACGGAATTGCCCCGCTTGATGAAAGGGGCGTCATTCAGATCCGGATAACATCGCAGCAGCAGGATGTCATGGTACGGATCGAGGACAATGGAGTCGGCATTAAGCCTGAACGAATAAAAGGACTGCTGTCCTATGAGCAGGATCACTCCAAGCATGGCATGACCCATATCGGCCTGTGTCATGTTCACCAGACAGTTCAGCTGTATTACGGCAGCAGATATGGGGTATGGGTGGAAAGCCCGGAAGACGGAGGAACGCGGGTCACAATCACGTTTGCGAGACAAAGGGGGGACGATTATGTACAGAGTGCTGCTCGTGGATGACGAAGCGATCGCGCGTACGGGGCTGCGCTCGACCTTCGACTGGGAGAAATACGGTTACCGGCTTGTGGGCGAGGCCTCGAATGGACAGCGGGCCATGAAGTGGATCGTAAACGGGGATTTGGACATTCTGATCACGGATATCGCGATGCCGGTCATGGACGGGTTAGAACTGACCCGTCGGACAAGGGAGCTTTGTCCTTGGGTAAAGGTACTGCTGCTCAGCTGTCATAGCGATTTCGAATACGTGCGCGAAGGCATCAGGCTTGGTGCTTCCGATTACATTCTCAAGCCGACGCTCGATGCGGACTCTCTGGGTGCCGTGCTTGATCACATGCGTCTGAAGCTGGAAGAGGAGAAGCAGATGCAGCGGATTCTGACCGAGCATGAGCAGCAGCAGCGGCTGAATAAGAAGAAGGCCGCCGAGAAAATGCTCTTTCAGGCTCTTTCCGGAGAGCCGGGCGCAATCGCCAGCCTGGAAGCACGAAATCTTAACGGCGCTTATATGCTGGCCGTGCTCCAGCTTGATTCTGACCCAGGGGCTGGCACGGCAGGGGTGCAGCACAAGGATTGGCATGACGAGATCGAGCGATTAATGGAACAGCTGTATGACCAGGTGCCGGAGGCGCTGGCAGTTCGGCTGGAGACGGACCGGATCGCTGTATGCTTGCCGTTAGGGGACGAAGCAAATCGGCAGGTTTTAGAGCACGAAGCGGCTATCCATCTGCCGATCCGATGCACCATGGGGCTCAGCAGGAGATATAACGGCATGGATAAGCTGCAGGAAGCGTTTCGAGAAGCTAGCGAGAGCCTGGAGGGCCTTTTCTTCCATCGAGATCAACAGATTCTTCGGGCAGAGGAGCTCCCTCTTACCGATGCCGATTTGGCCCAGAAGACGTCTGCTTCCGAGATGCATGCCCTTAGAGCCGCCCTGGCGGTCGGAAACATGGTCAAAACCGAAGAGCGGCTGCAGTCGGTCATGCAGCGCTGGCAGCCCGGACGGATGAAGAAGCAGGAGGTTCTCCGGGAAGCAGAGGAACTTCTGAGCTTGCTCGCTATGTTTCATCTTCCCGGCGGCCCGCCGCTTCCGCAGATCGGGGAAGTGGGCAAGCTTCGTTCGGTGGAGGAAGTGAAAGAGTTGGTGCTCCAAGGCTTCCATACCTTGCGTGAGGAGGCTATGCGGCACCCCTTACCGGAATCCACGCTGCATGAACGGATCGTGCTGCAGGCCGTTCAATATATTAAGGCGCACTTTGCCGAGCCGATCTCCTTGCAGGAGGTGGCGGACGAAGTGGCCGTAAGCCGCAACTATTTTAGCGAAATGTTTAAGCGCGTCACCGGACATAACTTCATTGACTATGTGATTGATCTGCGGCTGAAACGGGCCAAGGAGCTGCTCTCCACCACATCGCTGCGCGTGTATGAGGTGGCGGATCGCTCCGGATTCAATGACGTGAAATACTTCAGCAAACTGTTCAAGAAGATGGTAGGCATGACGCCCGCGGAATACCAGGGACAGCATCGAAAATAATGGGAATTTCATAGGATCGGAAAAGAATCCACTTTTTCGGAACAAAATCCGTTCAAAAGCTTTTTGTCAAAATTTTATAATTAAAGCGTTTACAAGAGCTTACCAGCGAGTCCAAATCTGGTTTGAATGGAGGAAATGAAATGACAAGGAAACAGGTGAGAGGGTCATTGCTTGCAATCATTCTTCTACTATCATCCATACTCCAAGCGTGTGGAGGCGGTGGAACATCAGAAGGTGGGGAGTCCGGAAGCGGTGAGAAGGTCAAGATCAAATGGGCGACCTGGGGAAATCCCGGCGAGCTTACCCGCTTTCAGGAGCTCACGAAGGACTTTAATAAGAAGCACTCGGACATTGAGGTCGAATTTATTCCGATTCCGGGCGAATATGATCAGAAAATATTAACCCAATTAACAGGAGGGACCGCCCCGGATATCTTCTATGCAGGGGACGCCCTGGTTGTGAAACTGATCGAGAATCAGAGCATTGAGAATTTGACGCCGTATATGGACGCACCGGAAAGCGTGATCAAGAAGGAGGATTATTTTGAAGGCTTGTGGGGCGCAGCCGTTCGGGACGGTCAGACCTTCGGGGTGCCGGTGGACTGTAATCCGATGGTGCTGTGGTACAACAAGAAGGTGCTGAAGGAAGCAGGGATCACCGAGATGCCGGCCGACCTTCAGGCGAACGGACAGTGGACCTGGGACAAATTCAAGGAAATGTCGGACAAGATTCGGGACAGCAAAAAGTACGGCTACGTGCTGGATAACTCCTGGAACAGCTATCACAGCTGGGTTACTTCCAACGGCGGCCGAGTATACGACGACGAAGGGAACTTCGTAGCGGCTTCGGATCCGAAGGCGATGGAGGCGTTCCGCTTCCTGTACGACAACGTGAAATCCAAAAACATTACCTTCTCCGGCACGCTTCCCAAAGGGCAGGGCGGGGATGCCATGTTTATGTCCAACCAGGTCGGATTTGTAGCTGCAGGCCGCTGGTACCTGCCGCTGTTCAAGAAGAATCAAGGGCTTGAATATGACGTGGTCACATGGCCAACCAATACCGGCAATAAAATCGAGCCTGCCGGTATCCCGACCGCATACATGGTGATGAACAAGGCATCGAAGAATAAGGAAGCGGCATACACCTTCTTCTCCGAGTACGTAAGCAAAGAGGGTCAACGTTTCCGCCTGCAGGGCGGCGGCAATGCGGTCCCGTCGGTACAGGGAACGGATGAAGTGGTGCTGGAAGGCAATCTGCCGGAGCATGCCCAGTTATTCCTGGACGCGCGTGAGATCGGGTATTCCCTGACTCCGTTCGAGGCCGGTATTCCCGGACTTAGCCAGGATATTACGTCCAAGTTCGAGGCGCTGTGGCTGAAAGATCAGGATCTGGAAAGCTCCTTGAAGGATATTCAGGATATGGCCAACAAGAAAATTCAGGATTACAAGAGCGGCAAGAATTGATCCAGCTCTGGGGAGGAACGGTGAGATGAAATGAACACGCAGCCTGCAGGAAGCTCCGGAGCCGCTCCTTCTCCGGAGCGGATTCCGGAGAGGAGAACGACCTTAAAGAGCAAGACGTCCGACGGTTTATGGGGCTACTTTTTTATCTTTCCCCAGATGATCGGTTTGATCGCTTTTTCATTGGTCCCTCTCATCTCGGCTTTTGTCATCAGCATGATGAACTGGGACGGCATGGGAGCCAAGAAGTTTATCGGTCTCCAAAATTTCGTGTCCCAGCTTCAGGATGAGGAGTTCCACATCGCACTGGTGAACACGGTGTATTACACGATTTTGTCGGTACCGACAGGCATCGTTCTCGCCATGCTGGTAGCGGTAGGCTTGAACCGGGTTCGAGGGAAGATTCTGTACCGGCTGATCTACTTCATGCCGAACATTACGATGTCCGTTGCCGTCGCCGTTGTGTTTATGTGGCTGTTCAACGCCGACTTCGGCCTTATTAACATGTACCTGCAGCAGTGGTTCGGGATAACGGGCCCCTCCTGGCTGACGGATTCCAGGTACGTGATGCCTTCGATTGCTCTGCTGAGCGTCTGGATGGGGCTGGGAGGCAACATGGTGCTGTTCCTTGCCGGGCTTCAGGGCATATCGAGAAGTTATTACGAGGCAGCCGAAATTGACGGCGCCGGCAAATGGCAGCAGCTGATCCATATTACGATACCGCTGCTGTCCCCGACGACCTTTTTCGTAACGATCATGTCCATTATCGGTTCCTTTCAGGTGTTCGACCAGTCGTTTGTCATGACCTCCGGCGGGCCGGCGAAGGCAAGTTATACGCTTGTCTATCACATCTACGAGACCGCCTTTGCGGACTTTACCTTTGGCAAGAGCACGGCATCGGCGGTCATCTTGTTCGTGATGATTCTGTCGCTTACCTTGTTCCAGATGAAAATGTCCAAGCGGTGGGTGCATTACGAAGACTGATGGTCGAACCTTTAGGAAGGAGGGAAAATGAATGATACATCGGGGATTGAGGATGTCCACCGTGGTGCTGCATATCGTGCTGGTCCTAGGCGCCTGCATGATGGCCCTGCCGTTTGTGTGGATGGTGCTGAGCTCGCTCAAGGATTTGTCGCAAGTATTCGTCGTTCCGCCCAAGTGGATTCCGGACCCGTTCATCTGGTCCAACTATAAGGATTCACTGACGGCGCTGCCGTTCGGGCGTGCGTATTTCAACAGCTTCTACATCAATATAATCGTCGTGGTTTCACAGCTGGTTACCTGCTCCATGGCGGCTTATGCTTTTGCCAAAATCACGTTCCCGTTCCGGGAGCCGCTGTTCATTCTGTTTCTGGCAACCATGATGGTGCCCGGACAAGTGACCATTATTCCGCTTTATCTGATCATGAAAAATATCGGATGGCTGGATACGCATCTGGCGATTATCGTCCCTTCTGCGCTGCTGAACGCCTTCGGGGTGTTTTTGCTCCGGCAATTCTTCAGAGGCATTCCGAAGGAGATGGAAGAGGCTGCCATCGTGGACGGTGCGAATCGCTGGACGATCTACGCCCGGATCATGCTTCCTCTAATCAAACCGGCTTTATCGGCACTCGGAATTTTCACCTTTCTCGGGATGTGGAACAACTTCTTTAACCCGCTGATATTTCTCAGCAGCACGGATAAGTTTACCGTGCCGATGATGCTGAATTTGTACCGGGGCATGTATTCAACGGATTGGACACTGATGATGGCGGGGGCCTCCATTGCGCTCGTCCCGGTTCTCATCGTGTATATCATCGGGCAGAAATATATTATTGAAGGCGTTACTTTATCCGGAATTAAGGGGTAGGCGAGCTTAAGCAGCCCGTAAGCGGAGTTCTTGTATAGGAACCCCGCTTACGGGTTATTTGTGTTCTGACCAGGATACCAATATAAAGCAGAGGAGCTGCAGTATATTCTCACAGATATACTAGTATGGTAGTATAAGGTAAAATGAGTGCGCTTACATCTAACATATCATGAAAGGGGACGAGGGTATTGTTCAATGTACTTCTGGTGGACGATGAACCGTGGGTTCTGGAAGGACTTCGAACCATGATCGATTGGAACCGGTTTGGATTTCAAATATGCGGAGAAGCCCTGAGCGCTCCGGAAGCGCTAAAGTTAATGGAACAGTTGAAGCCCGAGCTGGTGATGACGGATATCCACATGCCAGTCCTGAACGGCCTGGAATTGATTGAGCACAGCAAACGGATACTGCCCCTTCCTCCTAAATTCGTTATTTTGAGCGGATATGATGATTTTGGGTACGCGCATCAAGCCATGCGCCAACGGGTCGCCGAGTATTTGCTGAAGCCGATTGATGACGAGGAGATCGAGGCAGTGCTTGCCAAGCTCAGCCATGAGATCCGGGACGAACGAGACGCTGAACGCAGCTACCGGAAGAAAGCGGGCCTTGCCGTCCATTATTTGTTGAACCGGCTCATTCGGGAAGAGTTGAGCCCTGATTTGGCCGAGCAAGCCAGCAATGCGATGCAAATCCAGGGCGAGCCGCTGCTGCAGTGCCTATTGATTGAAACAGGGATTACTGAAACGGGAGTGGATTGGATCGAATGGATGACCGATTACGGGCCCCCGAGCTTACTGGGATGCTTCCAGGACAATAGCGGGAGCATCGGAGTGGTGCTGCATGTCGAGCATTCGACTCCGGATGAGGTCATGGAGACTGCGCTGCAGTTGCAGTCTGCTCTGGCCCGGGAGCTTGAAGGGCCGGTTATCGTGGCGTTAAGCGGCACAGGGGAGGGAATCCAGGCGATCGGAAAGCTTTACAGGCAAAGCGCGGAGGTGCGCGACGATAAGCGAAGCCAAGGCCGAAGCGGCGTGTTTTGTTGCCAAGAACCGAGAGGAGACGAGCGGCTCCGGGGACTTCCCTGCGGATGGATGGACGAATTGCTTTCCATGATTATGGCGGGGGAGCATGCGTCCATCGAGTCATGCTTGGCGCGGATTTTTGCGGCCATGCCCGATCATCTCCTCCACCTGAGGGCTTTTCAAGCCGATGTGGCCGATCTGGAATTGAAGCTGTGTCGAAGAATCGCGGAAATGAATGGAGATCCGGATCTATTCATGAACCGGCTGCAAAGGAAGCTTGGTCATCTGAGTGATGCTTGCCATAAAGCGCCGTTGAAGAATTATATGCGGTTGCTCGCGTTTGAGGCCGCTTCGCAGCTGGAAGAGTTAAGCAAGCTTAACGAGCACAACACCATTTTTCAAGTGATTCAGTATGTCGACCGGGAGTACCGGAGCAGGCTTCAGCTTCAGGATTTGGCACGACATTTCCATATGAACGCCACCTATTTGGGGCAGCTGTTCAAGAAGCATGCTGGCAAGCCGTTCAAGGAATACCTGAATGACAAGCGGATCGAGGAGGCCAAGCTGCTGCTGAAACGGAGCGGAATGAAGGTTTCCGAGATTGCGCTCCATGTCGGGTTCCCGAACGCGGACTATTTTATCCATAAGTTTAAGTTGACAACCGGGATTCTGCCCTCGAATTACAAGAATCATGTTGAAAGCAAGCAGCGCTAAACCGGGAGGGTGCCTTCATGAAGAGAATGTTCAGGCTGGGGAATTTCGTGAACGATATTCCGTTGAAAACTAAATTTTTTCTTATTTTTGTCATTGGTGTACTGCTGCCTATTCTGGTGGTCAACCTCATCTTTATGGATCGGATGTCGGAGCTGATCCGGGAGAGAGAGGAGCAGAACCTCGATATCTCGATGGAGCGGGCTAGGAAGGATATTCATAATTTCATCGACGGCGGGGTGGCTGTAAGTCATGCGCTGAGTACGGATAAGACCCTTTACGAAATGCTCGATCGCGAGTATGAGTCCCAGCTGGACTTCTACGAAACCTTTGATGAACAGCTCCGGAATCGGGTAACGAGCTACATACCGGTTAACAACCAGATTCAGCGGATTAGCATCTTCACCGAAAATTCCACCATTGTGTCCGGCGGCAATTATCATGTGATCAACGATAACGTGCTCGAGAGCGACTGGTATGCGTTGTGGAAGAGCTCGGCCCATCCGGTGCTGGTGGCGGCATACAGGGCTACGGAGGCAAGCAATTCGGCTTCGACGGTTCCGTATTTAAGCGTCATTGAGAAGATGGATTATTTTGATAGCTATTCCACTTATGAGAAGCTGCTTCGCATCGACATCGACCTGAGCAAGATCTATGACGTTATTGTACGGGAACGCGATTATCTGGATATGTATTTGGTGAACGAGAACAATGAGATTATTATGTCGGCCAGCAGCGGTTATGAAAGAGGGAAGTACAGCGCATATTCGAAGCTTGACCTGGAGCAATACGACGAAGAGGATCGGCATGTGTTCTCGATCGGAACGGCCAGGTACGTGAAGGGATGGAAGCTGATCGGCATCAACCGGGGGAGCCGGATTACGAGCGCCATGCTGGATATGCAGCTGTTTACCGTTGTATTGGCAGCGGTTGTTACGCTGGTTGCGGCGGTCTTTATTACCGTTATGCTCCGGTCCTACAATTACCGGGTGAAGCGTTTGTCCCGTCATATGCAGAAGGTGAGCAACGAGAAATTCGACTTGATTGAACTGGACGAAGGCCGGGACGAAATCGGCGGACTCATCCGGAATTTCAATCAGATGACAGCGAAGATGAACTCCCTGATCAACAATGTGTACAAGCTGGAGATTCAGAAGAAAAGCCTGGAGATGGAGCGGGTTCGGGCTGAATTGAACTTTTTGCAGAGCCAGATGAATCCCCATTTCCTGTTCAATACCCTGAATGCGATATTGGTGGTCTGCACGAAGAATCGATACACGGATGTGACGGATATTATCAAAAGCTTGTCCAAGCTGCTTCGCAGACTCCTGAGCTGGAGAGAGGATTTGGTCTCCGTGGAGGAGGAAATCAGATTTATTGAAATGTATCTCAAAATCGAAAAATTCCGCTTTCGGGATAAATTCGAATATCAATTCAACATCGATATGGAAGCGCTTCATTATAAAATTCCGAAAATGAGCATTCAGCCGCTCGTTGAGAATGCATGCAAATATGGCCTGCAGGCGATGGATGGAGCGGGTCTGGTGACCATAAGCGCTTCGGTTGCCCGTGATTATCTTCGCATCGTCATTTCGGATAGCGGTAAGGGCATTGAGCAAAGCAAGCTACGGGACATTATTCTCTCGGTTCGCAACGAGCAGTTCTCGGGCAACAGCTTCGGCATTCGAAACGTATATCGGCGGCTGGAGCTGTACTACGACGATCATGTCATTTTCGACATTGCCAGCACCCCGAATCAAGGGACAACCGTTTCATTCGAGATTCCGATCCGGCTGTTGGAGTCCCGGGAGCATGAAGGCGGAGAGGGGGAGAACCATGCCTTTCAAAGTGCTGTTGATCGATGACGAACCGGGTGCGCTGGAAGGGCTGGCGCTGTGGATCGATTGGGAACGCTTGGGGTTTAGCGTCTGCGGAACCGCGGGCAACGGAGTGGAAGGCTTGAAGATGATTCATGGGCTTGCGCCGGATTTGGTCATTACCGATGTAAACATGCCGCTAATGGACGGGCTTCATATGATTGAAACCTGGCAGCAGCATCACCGGGATAGCGGTGTGAAATTTGCCATCATGAGCGGCTACAGTGAATTTGAATATGCAAGGAAGGCATTGCGGCACGGCATCCATCACTACATGCTGAAGCCTATTATTGCAGAGGAAGCCGAGGAGGAGCTCGGCAAGATTCATGCTGAGCTGATGCAGGAGCATCGCAGATTAAGCCTGAGCGCGATTGCTAAGAGGGAAGAGGATGTTTCGCTGATCATGCAAACGCTCTTGGAGATGCCGCTTAGGGCTAGCGGCCTGTCGAGGCTTCAGGTTTTATCCTCCGCCCATCAAGAGTGGAACGTATGTCTGATCCAAGCGGAGTCTGCCTTGTTTCCTGACGTCAAGGAAACCGTCGCCCGCTTGTCAGCCCACGCGAATTCGGAGTATGTCATCGATCTGGAATCGAACCGGCTTGGTTTGGTGAACGGTTATTCCCCTGACAACGGGAGCGTACCCTCAGGCACGATCCGCGAGCTGGTCCGCCATTATGCAGGACAGCGGCTGTTTATGGCTGTAGGAGAAGGCCAGCAGTCTCTCGTGCATATCCGTCGCTGCTACGAAACCGCCAAGGAAGCCATCGAGCATCAATTTTACGTTCCGGCGTACGGCGGGATGATTTCATATGAAGAGGTACGGGATCGGCCGTTTCATTATCGTTACCCCACGAACCTGATGGATGATGTCATCAGGTCCGTGGAACTCCTCGACAAGAAGGGATACCGCGAGGCTGCCGGATTGGCTGCGTCCAGGTTTGCGGAGCAGCGAATCGCGCCGGGGATCGTGAAGAAAATGGTGATCCATGTTTTGTATAAAATCATGGATTTGGTGAGGGAGGCGGAAGGTGCGGAAGCTCGAATCCTGGCAGCCAAATCTAATGCAGCTGGATTAACGGACGGAACCTTCCATTTGAACGACTTGATGGGAGAGCTGCTGCGCTTCGGGGAAGAGTGCATCGAGCTTCTTCTCAAGGAGCAGGCCCGGCATTCGCAAGGCATAATCCAGGAGATTAACGATTATATTCGGCAGCACTACCGGGAGAATCTGACCATTAAGCGATTGGCGGAGCTTTTTTATCTGCATCCCGTCTATCTCGGCCAGCTGCTGATGCGTAAGAATGGGATTGGCTTCAACGAACTCATACATAATTTGCGGATTGAGGAAGCGGCCGCGCTGTTAAAGCAGAACAAGCTGAAGAACAGCGAAATCGCCGAAAGGGTCGGCTACACCCACTACAACCAATTCCTTAAGCATTTCGAAAAAAGATGGGGCATGGCACCGAATGAGTTCAAGAAGAGGATGTTCTAAAGTTTTTAAGGTTAATGCTTTAATTATAGTATAGTTCGCCTTTGAAAGCGCTTTTAAAATAAAGGAAGGTTACATGAAGAGGCGTATCGACCAACGATGTAACCACATTATGACGGAGGTGCTTTTATGGGGGGGAAGACAAAATCATGGCTTCGGCTCAGCACGGTGTTGCTGTTGTCGCTTTGCATCGTGCTTACGGGCTGCGGGGGCGGAAACGGGAATAGCGGGGCCCAGCCGGAAGCAAAGGACTCCGCAGAACAAACAACACCCGGGACGGACGGGGATAAGATCGAACCATTTGAGGTGAGTGTTTTTATCGGTCAGCCCGACCAGCAACCAACGCCTGACAACAAGATTTATAAATTAATCAGGGAAAAGACAGGAGCATCCTTCAAATTCGAGTTCCTGGCAGGCGATATTGACCAGAAGCTCGGCGTTATGATTGCAGGCGGCGATTATCCGGACATGATGACAGCGAATCAAAAGCTGACAGCTGCCGGTGCCTTTATCCCGCTCGAGGATTTGATTGAAGAACATGCGCCAAACTTGAAGAAGCATTATGAGAAGTACTGGAACATGATGAAAGACCCGAATGACGGTCATATTTACAATCTTCCAAACTACGGTGTAACGAATGCTGATGTTACCTCGTCTTATTATTCGGGCCCAGCCTTCTGGATTCAGAAGGACGTATTGGCAGAGGCAGGATATCCAGAGGTTAAAACCTTGGATCAATATTTTGACATCATTAAACAATACAAGGAAAAGCATCCGACCATTGACGGTACCCCGACGATTGGCTTTGAAATTCTGAACTATGACTGGAAAAACTGGGGCCTGTTCAATGCTCCTCAGCATTTGATCGGTCATCCGAATGACGGCGGTGTAGTTGTTAAAGACGGCAAGGCGGAAATTTTTGCCGATAAGGACTATGCCAAACGTTATTATAAAAAGCTGAACGAAATGAATGCCCTGGGTATCATCGATAAGGAAACGTTCACCCAGAACTTTGACCAGTATATGGCGAAAATCTCCAGCGGTGCAGTTCTTGGCATGTTTGACCAGCACTGGAACTTCCAAAGCGCAGAGGACGCGCTGATTACCCAGAAGAAAGATGAAAGAACGTATGTCGGTCTTCCGCTTGTATTTGATGAAAGTATCAAGGATCATTACAAAGATCGTCCGGCTCTGAACCTCAACAACGGTTTCGGGATCACGGTCAACGCATCCGAAGAGCAGGCAATCAGAATTATCAAATTGTTGGATACGCTGATTCAAGAAGATTGGCAAAAAATCTTGTCCTGGGGGATCGAAGGGGAAGATTACATTGTCAAGGACGGCCGCTTCATGAAAACGCAAGAGCAGCGCGATCTGTTTACCGATGCAACCTGGAAGCTCGCGAATAAAGCCGATTCTTTCCACGGTCAAGCACCAAAAATGGAAGGTTTATTCTCGGACGGCAACGCTACGGACGGCGCTGCACAGCCTGAAGAAATGGTAGCCGCTTTGAGAGAGTATGACAAGAACTTCCTTGCCCAATACGGTTTCAACAGCTATGTTGACTTCTTCAGTCCAGCTCCTGAGAACGAGATTGCTTACCCGGCATGGTCGGTCGACCTGGTAGACGGATCTGAGGCGAAAATCGTGAATACGAAGCAAAATGAGTTGTCCACGAAGTACTTGCCAAAAGCCATTCTTGCTAAACCGGAAGAATTCGACAGCGTCTGGGATGAGTACGTCACTGATATCCGCAAGCTCAACATCAAGGCTTATGAGGATCGGATTAATGAAGTGCTGCAATGGAGAAGAGACACTTGGTCTGTTAAGTAAAGCAGCGGAAGGTACATGAATCGGAAACGGGAAGGCTTCTTGCCTTCCTTGTTTACGAAATATGGGGTTTTGGGGAGAACAAACTTATGGAAGAGACCGTAGTCAAAGACTCTGCCGTCCGCAAGCCTAAGACAAACAAGAAAATCACCTGGGCCGTCCTCAAAGAACAGAGACAGTTGATCTATATGTCGGTGCCTCTAATGGCTTACATCATCTTGTTTGCCTACGTTCCTATTTGGGGATGGACCATGGCTTTCCAGGACTACAAGCCGGCTAGAGACTTTAGTGAACAGAAGTGGGTAGGCTTTAAACATTTTGAATTTCTTTTTAAGGATGAAAGTTTCCTGCAAGTGCTTCGCAATACGCTCGCAATGAGTGTTATCAATATGATTCTCGGCTTTACGACTGCAATTATCCTTGCATTGTTACTGAATGAAATCCGGAAAGTATTTTGGAAAAGAACCGTACAGACGATCTCCTATCTTCCGCACTTTCTATCCTGGATCATCGTAACCGGGATTGTGGCGACGAGCTTGGCTTCGGACGGAATCATCAATGATGTCCTTATGAAGCTGCATCTCATCAAGGAGCCGATCCAATGGCTCAGTGAAGGCAAATACTTCTGGGGAATCGTCGGAGCGTCGCATGTTTGGAAAGAAGTCGGCTGGAATACGATTATATATTTGGCTGCGATGGCATCCATCGACCCGGCGCTTTATGAGGCTGCCGATATGGACGGGGCAAGCCGCTATCGGAAAATGTTCCATGTTACTTTGCCGGGCATTAAGCCAACGATCATTATTCTGTTGATCATGCAGGTCGGTCACATTCTGGAAGCAGGCTTCGAGGTTCAATACTTGCTGGGCAACGGTCTTGTTGTCGACTGGTCGCAAACGATTGACATTTTCGTGCTGAAGTACGGGCTTGCCCAAGGCAATTACTCATTAGCAACGGCTGCCGGTATATTTAAAACGGTCGTTAGTGTGACGCTGTTATTGATTGCAAACGGAGTCGCGAAACGGCTAGGGGAAGAGAGGCTGCTATAATGGCAAATCAAACAATCAGCCCTGGGCCAGCAACTGCTGCCGCAGCGCCTAAATCCGTCAGAAAAAAAAGAGTAGAGCCGATCCTTTTTAATACATTCAATACCTTGTTTATGATTGGTCTTGTCGTTGTCACATTATATCCGTTTCTGAACACGATCGTCGTTTCCCTGAATGCGGGGAATGATACGATCCGGGGCGGAATCTATCTCTGGCCGAGGGAATTTACCTGGCAGAACTACAAGGCGGTATTTGCTTCGGGAACGATATATGACGCGTTCTGGATTTCTGTGGCACGAACGGTGCTTTCAACGCTGCTGAATCTGGTCTTGACCACGATGCTGGCGTATACGCTGAGCCGTCGGGAATATGTATTCCGCAAGCCGATTACATTGATCTTTATTCTGACGATGTACTTTAACGCAGGCTTGATTCCTGGATATTTTCTGATGAAGGACTTGCACCTGCTGAATTCGTTCTGGGTATATGTGATCCCGTCGATGATCAGCGCATTCAATATGATCGTTATCCGGACGTATATCGGAACGATTCCGGAAAGCTTGGTCGAATCGGCAAGAATTGACGGAGCCGGAGATTTTAAAATCTTCATCCGGATCATCTTCCCGCTTTGTAAGCCGGTGTTGGCAACCATTGCGCTGTTCGTGGCCGTGGGGGCTTGGAACTCCTGGTTCGATGCATTCATCTATACCTCCTCCCGCCAAGAGCTGAGCACTTTGCAGTATGAGCTGATGAAGCTGCTGTCATCCAGTATGAACGCGAACAGCAACCCGGCAGTGGCTGCAGGAGCCGGGATGACGCAGGACGCTGCGGTGAACATGGTAACGCCGATTTCGATTCGCGCTGCCGTAACGGTCGTGGCATCGGTTCCGATTCTGCTGGTTTATCCGTTCATGCAGAAATATTTCGTAGTCGGATTGAACGTGGGCAGCGTCAAGGAATAATCCAGGTTTCGCTATATGACAGACCATAAATGCAACCAATGAGGAGGCAAGCATTTCGTGTCTAAGAGAACAATCATTAGGAGGATCAGCCTGATGCTGATCGCGTCCCTGCTGCTCATTCCGCCCAGCCGGAGTGCGGCGGCAGTTGAACCGGTCCAAACGTCCGCTGATCAGAATCTTGTGATTCATCATCATTTTGATGGAGGGACGGAAGGGTGGTTTAAGCGGGGGACGGAGACGGTGACCTCCGCTACCTATGCTTATGAAGGGACAGGGAGCTTGTTGACGGAGGGAAGGACGGCGAATTGGAACGGACCGGGATTTGATCTATCCGCCACGAACCGGCTGGACAAAGGAGCTACCTATGAAATTTCCGCATATGTCCATTTGAAGGAGGACACCCAAGGGACTCAGCAGCTTCAGCTTGCCATGCAGCAAACCGGAGCCGAGCCGGAATATGTGAACTTCAGCAGTCCGGTCGATGTAACTGCCGACGGGTGGGTAGAGGTGAAGGGCCATTATAAATACGATGCTAACGCTTCAGCCTTGCAGGTATATCTGCAGAGTCCAAGCAGTGCGGACGCCGCTTATTATATGGACGAATTCAAGGTCCGGTTGATTGAGCAGGCACCAGACCCGGGTATTGAGATACCGGGGGGAAAGAATACGGTCGTATGGGATTTTGAAGACGGAACGACGATGGATTGGGGACCACGCGATTCGGAGACCGTAGAAGCTGTCCCAGAAGCAGCCCATAGCGGCGGCTACGGCTTAAAGGTCCATGAGCGGGCGAACAGTTGGAACGGACCCAGCCAAGACGTTAAAGACATCATGGTGAGCCAAAAAACGTATACGATCTCAGCCTATGCGAGGCTTGAGCAGGCACCTGCCGCTCCGGTCAAAATATCCCTTTCGATGGAGAACAAAGCAGCGGGCGCAGCAGAAACGTCCTATACAACCGTTGCCTCAGCCTCCGCGAGCGGCACGGAGTGGGTGGAGCTGAAAGGAACCTTTGGCTTCACTTCGGATATGGAAACATTGAAGCTGTATATGGAAACCTCGGATCTTTCCAATTTCTATGTCGATGACATTAAGCTCGCACTGCCGGGCTCGATTCAGACGGATATTCCCGCGCTGAAGGATGTGTATGCGGATTATTTCGAGATCGGGGCAGCCGTGGAGCCCAAGCATCTGTCCGGCGTGCACAAGGAGCTTCTGGATTACCATTACAACTCGCTTGTTGCCGAGAACGTGATGAAGCCGGAATCTCTCAGTCCGAGAGAGGGAACCTATAACTTTACCAACGCGGATCTCATCAGGGATTATGCCAGGGATCATGGCATGAACCTCCGGTTCCATACGCTGCTGTGGCATCAGCAAGGCGCCGAATGGATGCTGAAGGATGATCAGGGCCAATATCTCGAAGCCACGCCGGAGAATAAAGCGCTCGTCCTTCAGAGACTGGAAGCTTATATCCATGAGGTGGCCGGCCGCTACAAGGGAGATGCCCGCGATTGGGACGTCGTGAATGAGGTCATTGACGAAGGGCGTCCGGACGGCATGCGGGACAGCCAGTGGTACCGGATAACGGGACTCGACTATATCCGGACCGCCTTTCATGCGGCGCGTGACGCTGCCGGCCCCGAGGCCAAGCTCTACATCAACGATTACAGCACGCACAACCCGAAGAAACGCGATTATCTGCTGAATCTTGTAAAACAGCTGAAGGCGGAAGGCGTTCCAATCGATGGCGTGGGCCATCAAACGCACATCAATATCAGTGGGCCGTCCATCCAGCAAATCTCGGATTCCATCCGGATGTTCGGCGAGGCCGGCTTTGATAATCAGCTTACCGAGCTGGACGTTTCGGTGTACACGAACAATACCGACACCTACCAGACCGTTCCCCAGGAATTGCTAGATAAGCAAGGCTATCGGTACAAAGAGCTGTTTGAAGAATTGAAGCGGCTGGATCAAATGGGCGCCGATGCAGGCGTGGAAGGGGGCTGGATCAGCAATGTCACCCTTTGGGGGATCGCAGACGACCATACCTGGCTGCATGACCGTCCCGCGGGTACGGGACGACAGGATGCCCCGTTTCCTTTTGACAAGCAGTATCAGGCCAAGCCAGCCTATTGGGGGATGGTCGATCCTTCCAGGCTAACGATAGTAAGAAAGACCGGAATGGCCGTGGAGGGGAAGGCGGTTATTGACGGACAACCGGATTTTGCCTGGAATCTGGTTCCGGCATTTAAGACGGAGCAGCTTGGCTCGCTATCTGCCGAATTTAAGACGCTATGGGACAGGGACCATGTCTACGTCAAGGTTGACGTGTCGGACGGCTCGATATCTCCGGGAGATCAGGCCGAAATATTCGCTGTAGTGAACGGTGCTGTGCAAAAAGCCGAGATTCAGCGTGGAGCCGCCAATACGGTCGAGACCGCTGCAGGTTACGCAGGGGAAGCCCTCCTCCAGTTAAACGGAGCAGGAGCGCTGGGCGGCGAGATTTATTTCGATGTCCGAGTAACGGATTCCGGCTCGGATGACGGCTCCGAGCATGGCAAGAACGGAGCGGTGGTGTCCTGGAGCGATCCAAGGCATGCCCAGGACAGCGATCAGGAGGGACTCGGCATTCTAACGCTCTCCGCTGCGCCGAAATCGGCCCAGGCCGGCTATGGCACCCCAACGGTAGACGGCGAACTCGACGGCGTCTGGAAGGATGCCGGGGAACTGGCAACCGACGTGTGGGTCGAGGGAAACAGCGGCGCGACCGCCACATTCCGGACGCTATGGGATGAGGATCACCTGTACGTTTATGCCATTATTAGCGACAGCTTGTTATCGGATGCGAGTCCCAACGTATGGGAGCAGGATTCGGTAGAGATTTTTGTGGATCAGAATAATGGAAAGACGGATGTTTACCAAGAAGATGATGGACAGTACCGGATGAACTTCAACAATGCGCGTTCCTTCGGCGGTCATGCGGGCGAGGATAATTTCGCATCCGCTGCGAAGGTTATCGAGGGCGGATATGTCGTTGAAACAGCGATCCGCCTGGATAAGATCAAACCTGAGAAAGGGACGGTGATCGGGTTCGATTTTCAGGTGAACAACGATGAAGACGGCCAAGGTACAAGAGACAGTGTGGCTATATGGTCGGATCCGACCGGCCAATCCTATCAGAACACGACCCGATTCGGCGTGCTGGAATTTACGAAGAGCTCCGCTCCCGGCGGAGGAAATGGAGACGGCGGAGAACATAGTGGGGGCGGTAACGACGGTAACGGTGGAAGCGGCGGAACTGCGGGCGGTGGCGGAAACAGTCCGAGTCCAGCTCCAAGTACGTCTTCACTCGAAATCCGGAACCATGACGGGCGGATTATAGTTGGAGTCTCGAGCCGAGTGCTTCAGCAGGCAATGGAAAAGGCAGTGGCTGGAACTACCGGAACGAAGCGGGCGCTTGTTAACGTTCCGGCGCAGAAAGGAGCCCAGTCCTATGACATTCTGCTGCCGGGTAAGTGGCTGCTGGAGAATCCGCAGGCCGTTCTCCTAGTCCAAACGGAGTTCGGTACGCTGGAAATGCCAAGCGTGTTGATTCAGGGGACCGGTGTAACGGATACGGAAACCGTAACGCTGCGTCTGGAGAAATCGTCGGGCGGCAATCTGGATGCGGCCCTTCGCGAGAAGATCGGCGATCGTCCGGTGTTCCGGGCAGAGGTTCTTGCTGGCGAGCGGGCTTTGTCCTGGCAACAGGGCAGGCATCGTCTCATCTGGTCGGTGCCTTATTCCCCCACCGAGGAAGAGCTTGCACGACCGAATCATATCATGGTTTGGCATATCGACTCTAACGGACGCGGGGTTCCGCTTTCCAGCAGCCGGTATAACTCCGCAGATGGGATCGTTCGTGCTGCGCTGCCGCATGGCGGCACGTTTGCAGTCGCCTCCGCATTCAAGACGTTTCATGACCTGAAGCATGTGCCGTGGGCGATCGATGCAATCGAAACGATGGCATCTCGCGGGATCATTCAAGGTGAGACCGAAACAAGTTTCAATCCGTTGAACCCGATTACTCGAGCCGAATTCCTCGTTATGCTCGTACGCGCGTTGGAGCTGGAAGGCTCGGGAGAAGGCCGGGCAGCGTTCGGAGATGTTTTGCCTTCGGCATATTATTACGAAGACGTGCAGATCGCCGCAGAGCTTGGGCTCGTTCAAGGTGTCGGAGGAAACCGTTTCTTGCCGGACACGCCAATGAAACGCCAGGACATGATGGTAACGACGCAGCGTGCTCTGGAGGCAGCCGGCAAGAAGCTGGAAGGACAGGGGTCACTGGATTCTTTTGCTGATGGGGATCAGGTCGCCGAGTATGCTAAATCGAGTGCAGCAGCGCTTGCAGGTTCGGACATCGTGAACGGAATGAACGGCAAAATCGAGCCGAAGGCATACTTTACGCGTGCTCAGGCGGCTGTGATCCTTGACCGGATTTGGAATTGGAATGATTAAGGCTGTGAATCGTTAATACGATGATCGGACTTGAACGATGAAAGCCTGAATGAAAATTATGAATGAGTTTGGAGGCCAGCCGTGAGTAACGGGCTGGCCTTTTTTGTGTAGATGCCGATTAGGCCAGGCGGACCGTACGCTATAAATCATGCAAGACAGGCCAATGCTTTTCTAGTAAATAACGTCTATCTTCTTGCTTTCTTGGAAAACCTATTCATAGATTCAAGATTCCAAGTTACCGCTATCTAATAATCTATGAATATAGGTTGGGGGTTGATGTTCTTGTTTAGTTCATCCGTTCATGCTGAAGAAGAGAACCACCCGGAGTGGGCACCCGAGCTTCTGGGGAGGGTTACCAAACGGATCGGGAGTGTCATTGTCGGACATGAGGAGCAAATCTCGTTAACGATGATTGCCTTGCTGGCCGGAGGACATGTGCTGCTGGAGGATGTGCCGGGAGTCGGGAAGACCATGCTGGTGAAGTCGGTGGCCGCTTTAATCGGCTGCGATTTCAGCCGCATTCAGTTTACGTATGATTTGATGCCAGGGGATATTACAGGGGCGTCGGTCTATTATCCGCATACGGGAGAATTCGTATTCAGGCCAGGACCCGTGATGTCCAATATTGTGTTGGCCGATGAGATCAACCGGGCATCGCCGCGGGCGCAATCCGCGCTGCTGGAGGCGATGGAAGAGGGGCGCGTCACCGTGGACGGCCATACGTATCCGCTGCCTGCCCCGTTCTTCCTGCTGGCAACGCAAAATCCGTACGAATATGAAGGCACAAGCCGCCTGCCGGAGGCGCAGCTGGACCGCTTTTTGATGAGATTATCGCTGGGTTATCCCAATATGGAAGGTGAATTGGAACTGCTGGAGCGGGGGATGGGCAGTTCCAGACTGGACGATCTGAAGCCCCTCATGATGGGATCCGAACTCATACGAATGCAGCAGATGGTTTCCCGTGTATTTGTGGATGACACCATAAAACGTTATATGGTCAGTGTGGCCGATGCATCCCGAAAACAGCAGGGAGTGTCCTTAGGGATTAGTCCGAGAGGGACATTGGCGTGGCTCCGCGCTTCACAGGCGGCCGCCTTTTTGACAGGACGAATGTATGTCATCCCTGATGACTGCCTGCGCGTTGCCGTTCCTGTCCTCACCCACCGGCTTCATCTGTCTCATGAGGCACGCGCTGCCGGCATAACTCCTTATGAAATGGTGGAGTCCATCATTACGAGGTTTGATCTGCCGCGCCAGCGAAGCCGGAAGGGGAATCCGTCATGAAACGCCGTCTGCTGGAATGGTCGAGAGGAGTGGCCATCTGGTCCGTTTCTTTGGGGCTTTATGTTTGGTTAGGCGGGGAATCGCTGCGGCTTGTATGGTGGGCAAGCACGATTCTATTGCTTGGCGGAGCTTTGACGAGTTTGCTGGGCCCAACACGAATCACCATTTCGCATACAAGCTCCCCTTCATGCTTACAAGCGGGAGATTCTGCTCAGATGACGGTTCAAGTAACCTATCGTTCTTTTCTACCCGTGCCGTGGCTTATCATAACCGACCGGATCGGCATCAGGGAATACCGTAAGCTGCTGTTCCCCGGCATGAAGCGAAGGCTCGAGTATACCTACAGACTGAACCAGGTTCCCCGTGGAGTCTGGTCTTCGATCTATAGCGAGGTGGAATGGGGCGATATGTTCGGCTGGTTCAGAACAAGCCGGAGCGTGCAAAGCGATACTGGCGGCATAATTGTGCTGCCAAGACCCGCCGAGTGGCCAGAGGCCCAAGTGCCCATGCATGGAAGCGATATGGACTTCGAAGATGAACGGGTACGCTTCCATGTTTGGAATGAAATGAGAGGATCGGGCGTGCGCGACTATGTTCCCGGTGATCCCATGAACCGGATTCATTGGAAGAATTCCGCGAAGCTGGGACGCCTGCAATCCTTCATGCCGCATGAGGGATATGGATCAAGGCAGGGGGTTGTGCTGGATACATCGCTCCAAGGGTATGCAGGTCTTGGCTCCTTGAAACCGGAGGATGCATTTGAAGACGCGGTATCTGCGGCAGCAGGATTGGTATCCCGGCTCATCCGCTACAAAGTTCCCTATCAACTATATATCGATGGGGCTGGGATAGAGGATCGGCGAAACGAATACAAGGACGTGTTCAAGGGGCAGCAGAACACGTTAGTTCCGTTTGCCTCCGTTCAGCTAACCGGGAACGATCCTGTACGGGACCGAAGCTTCGTGAAGTCTCTTTCTCCCTCGCAAAAGAATAAGGATTGGGCGATTATTACGGGCGTTTTTCATGAGGGAGCGGCTGTCGCAGCAATCCACCTGCTGAATGAGGGCAGCAGAAAGGTTACCATCTTCTGTACGCAAAGTGTAAAGCGTTTGAAATCGGCTGGTAACTCAGGCTTAGAGGTGAGTGCATTAGAGAATCAGGCGTTGCCTGAGTGGGCACGGGAGTTTTTCAGCAAAGGCGGAAGGCTGGTTTACTTGCATGAAAAGCGGACAGAGAGGAAGCCAACGAAGATAGGAGGTGCCGACCATGAGCGGACCGGGAAGCTCGCCCGTTAGGGATGAAGGCCATCGGAAGGCCGGAATATCCGGAGCCTGGAGTGTACCCTCTATTTTCGTCTCCCGATTGACGCACGGAACGCTTCTTCATCGTATATTGATTACGCTGCCGGTTATGGGACTGCTGTCAGAGTGGCTATTGCCGCTTCGGGATGCAGGTGACATGGGCAGCCATCTTATGCTGCAAACCCTATTCATCTGGGCTTTATTCTTGCTGCTCCAAGGATTGTTTACGCTGCGGGGCTGGGTATGGCTGCCGCTGAACGCCGTTCTGGTGGTCTGGCTGTGTGCCCGGTTGTTTGAATATAGCCATCCGCTGGCATGGCTGTCCGATTATGCTTCGGAGACACTTCCGGGTGACGTTTCGGCATTCGGAAATGCGTGGGAGTTTACTGCCTTAAGCCAGGAGACGAGAACGATCATTCTGCTTGTCGGCTGGGCTATCATGGTATCCGCGGTCCATATGCTGGCTTTGTATCGCCGAACCGTGTGGCTGTTTGGCGGTTCGACGCTGGTTTATTTGGCGGTGCTGGAATCTGCCATGGAAGAAAGCATCTATGGCGATATGCTGCGTGCTGTGCTGTACATTTTGCTGGCCCAGGGCATGATGCTGATCCTAAAGCTGAAGCAGGAAACCGTGGAGGGAACCTCTTTTGAATTGGACATCCCTGAGCCCGTTCGATCCGGCCGCTTGTCCGGGCTGCCTGTGCTTCGCTGGAGTCTGGTGGTGCTGCTTGCTTCCGGTCTGATCGCCGGTATTACCCGAGTGGGGGGAGTTATTAGCGAGCCGTCGGCAGGCGTGGGATTAACGGTATCCGAAATGGCGGCACGTCTGACGGGATGGGGAGACCTTGACTGGGGAAACAGGGAACCGTCGATTCCTGCCTCCCAGGTTGCCGGATACGCTTCCCAGGGAAAAGATTTGGGAGGTCCGTTAACGCTGAGTGATGCGTTGTATTTTACCGCGCAGTCGCCTGAACCGACTTATTGGCGAGGAGACACGTATAACCGGTATGATGGACGGAGGTGGGAGGTGGATCCTTCCATCCGCAAGCCCGTTAAGCTGTCCGAGGACCTGAGCGGCATCCTGCCCTATTGGGAGCGTCCTTCCGGAGACAAGCTCGTCCAGACACTGACTTTTGAACAAGATACTCCGATCCAATCCGTGCTGTCCGGAGGCATTATTACCAGCGTAAAGGAGATCCATTTCTCCAAAGAGAGAGGTACACCGAGGCTCGCCGTTGACAGGCTGTCCGAAACGGTATCCTTGCAGGGCGAGAGGGCGGTATCCGGTTATACCATAGAAACTTTATATAGTCAGCCTGAGGAGCAATCGCTCCGCAGTGCGACCAATAACGATCCCGAATATATGAAGGAAATGTACCTGCAGCTTCCCGAGCAGCTGCCCCTCAGGGTGAGGGATTTAGCAAGGGAGATCACATTGGACGCTGAGAACAGGTATGAAAAGGCGAAAGCTATCGAATCCTATTTGGAGCAGAACTATACCTATTCACTGCAAACATCCGTGCCTCCGGAAGGCAGGGATTTTACCGATTATTTTTTATTTGATACGAAGGAAGGATACTGCGTTCATTTTGCTACGACGATGACCGTGCTGCTTCGATCCGAAGGTATCCCGGCGCGCTACGTGACCGGATTTGCACCGGGTGAGCCGGTGGCAGGTACGGTAGACCGTTATGAGGTAGCCCAAAAGAATGCGCATGCATGGGTTGAGGTTTTTTTCCCGGGACAAGGCTGGGTGCTGTTCGATCCGACCCCGGGCTTTAGCATCGAGCAGATGTCCACGCCTCCACTGGTTGGTGATTCCGGTTCTGCCGGGCTTAAGTACTGGAACAGCCTGTGGAACTCCATGATTTACGGAGCCGTTAAAGTACTCTTTCTGATAACCGCCATCGGTCCTGTTATGTTTGGGGCTGCGCTACTATTGGTTCTTCCCATCCTTGTGGCGGTTGTTTATCAAATTCCGACCGTGCGCCAAAGTTTGGCCTTTCTGAGGATGGCCAGAACGATAGCGGTAAGCGGGCGGGAGGGACTCGTATCGATCTCGGTATGGGTTTGGGACAAGCTCCAGCGAAGGTTTGGAGATTTGGAAAAAGGGCAGACCATGCGTCAATACGTCAATGCTTTGTCGATTGCCGATGCCGAATTCAGGGCGGAGCTGGAGCAGTTTGCGCAGCGCTGGGAGCGGGCGGCATACGATGACGAACCGTGGTCCCGTACCGAAAAAGTCCTCTTTTTACGCCAATGTATTCGAATTGTCAAAAAACTGGCATGAAAACAAAAGCCCCTCTTTCTTGACGGTATGAATTAGGGTTGCGTATAATTAATTTCATTAATCAAGGGAGGCCCGGTAATGAATAAGCCTAATGAAATCATCGTCGTTTTAGACTTCGGTGGACAGTACAACCAACTTATAGCACGACGCATTCGCGATCTCGGCGTTTATAGTGAGCTTCTGCCATACAACACGTCCGCTCAGAAAATTAAAGAACTTTCCCCGCGCGGCATTGTTTTCTCAGGAGGTCCTTCCAGCGTGTATTCCGAGAATGCACCGCATGTGGACCCCGCCATTTATGATCTGGGACTGCCGATCTTCGGCATTTGCTACGGCATGCAGCTGATGGCTCAACAGCTGGACGGAAAAGTAGAACGTGCTTCGAAACGTGAATACGGCAAAGCCGAATTGGAGTTTGCACCGAACTCAACGCTTGTAAAAGGGATTGAGCAAAAACAAACGGTATGGATGAGTCATGGTGATCACGTGGTATCGCTGCCTTCCGGCTTTAAGCTGGATGCAGGAACGGAATCCGCACCGATCGCCGCGATGAGTAACGAGGATAAGAAGCTGTACGCCGTGCAGTTCCACCCGGAAGTTCGTCACTCCGTCCATGGTAATGAAATGATCAAGAATTTCTTGTACGAAGTGTGCGGATGCGAAGGCAACTGGAGCATGGAGACTTTTATTGAGGACCAGGTTCGTGAAATCCGTGAAGTCGTTGGCGAGCAAAAAGTGCTGTGCGCGCTGAGCGGCGGCGTGGATTCCTCCGTTGTGGCCATGCTGATTCACAAGGCAATCGGCGATCAGCTGACATGCATGTTCATCGATCATGGACTGCTGCGCAAGGGCGAAGCTGAGAGCGTTATGGAAACCTTCGTCGGCAAGTTTGATATGAAGGTCGTTAAGATTGACGCTCAGGAACGCTTCATGTCCAAGCTGAAAGGCGTAGACGATCCGGAGAAAAAACGGAAAATCATCGGCAACGAGTTCATCTACGTATTCGATGAGGAGTCCAGCAAGTTTGATGATTTTGCATTCTTGGCTCAAGGCACGCTGTATACCGATATCGTTGAGAGCGGTACGGACACGGCGCATACGATCAAATCCCACCACAATGTCGGCGGGCTGCCAGAAGACATGAAATTCACGCTGATTGAGCCATTGAAAGCTCTCTTTAAGGATGAGGTTCGTAAAGTCGGCGAGGAGTTGGGCTTGCCGGATGAGATCGTTCACCGTCAGCCTTTCCCTGGCCCAGGTCTTGCGATCCGCGTACTGGGTGAAGTAACGGAGGACAAGCTGCAAATCGTTCGTGATTCCGACTACATCCTGCGTGAAGAGATCGCGAAGGCGGGATTGGATCGCGAGATCTGGCAGTATTTCACGGCGCTTCCGAACATGAAGAGTGTCGGCGTCATGGGTGATGCACGTACGTATTCCTACACCGTAGGTATCCGTGCCGTAACCTCCATCGACGGCATGACAGCGGACTGGGCGCGTATCCCATGGGATGTGCTGGAGAAAATCTCCGTCCGTATCGTGAACGAAGTCGAGAACGTCAACCGTATCGTGTATGACGTGACTTCCAAACCGCCAGCAACGATCGAGTGGGAATAGTTTTTATACAGCTGTACTAAACCCCAAAACCTTCAAATCCACACCTGTGGAATTGAAGGTTTTTTGCTTATACGACCAAAACCGTTCTCCTCTGGACGGGTAAATGCCATTGGTTTTATTGCATGCATCTTTTGTGAATTAAGATAAATAATACGTTAGGGTGCAAAAGTCAGGTGCGAGCGTTAAGGGAGGTTGAACCAAGACCTAAACCTGTGAGGAGGAAAAAGAATGAAGGCTATCGTCATTGATCGTTATGGGGGCAAGGAAGAACTACAGGAAAGAGAAGTGCCTACCCCTTCACCGCAAGCGCATCAGGTCTTAGTTAAGGTGGCCGCCACCTCGATAAATCCAATAGACTGGAAGCTCCGTGAGGGCTATTTAAAACAAATGATGGATTGGGAGTTTCCGATTATTTTGGGTTGGGATGTGGCCGGGACGATTTCGGAAATTGGGGACGAGGTAACGGATTGGAAGATGGGAGACGAAGTGTTTGCCCGTCCGGAAACGACCCGTTTTGGCACATATGCCGAATATACTTTGGTGGATGATCACCTGCTGGCGCGTAAGCCTGCTGCTATCTCATGGGAGGAAGCCGCATCCGTTCCGCTCGCAGGACTGACGGCTTGGCAGGCGCTGTTTACACATGGTGAACTGACCCATGGAGAGAAGGTATTGATTCACGCAGGCGCGGGTGGCGTTGGCATGTTCGCAATCCAGTTTGCCAAACAAGCGGGCGCCTATGTGATTACGACAGCCAGTGAGCGTAATCATGAGCTGTTGGCTTCACTCGGAGCTGATCAGATGATTGACTATCGCACGACCCCTTTTGAAGATGTTTTATCGGATGTGGATGTCGTGTTCGATACGATGGGCGGTGACGTTCAGAAGAACAGCTTTAAAGTGCTGAAGAAACATACCGGGCGAATCATATCCATTGTCAGCGATTTTGATGAAGAGCTGGTAAGACAATACGACGTAACCGCCAAAAATATATGGCTGGATCCCAATGGTCAGCAGCTTCAGGAAATAGCAGCCCTGTTGGAGCAAAAAAAAGTAAGATCCGTAGTGGGAGCTATGTTTCCTTTTTCGCAAAAAGGGCTCTACGATGCCCACGCATTAAGTGAGACCCACCATGCTGTCGGTAAAATAGCCATAAGTTTCTCCTAAGGAGCACAGTGATCCCTGTTTATTCTGCGTGTGGAAACCATCCGGTTTGGATCGCGTCTGCTGCCATCGAGTGAAATGAGAGGGCTAGGTGGGGAGCGTAAGGACAGCTAAGATTTAAAAATTGAAAACGAATGGACCTCGCGAGCGGATTTGAGGGGTCATGTGCACATTGTCCCCTGTTATGGGGGTGTATTTTGTCGTAAGTAGTTCGGTTGTCCTAGAATGAATAGGTTGTGGAATATCAAATCCCGAACGTTTCTTTAAATTGACAAGCACAATATTCGTTTTTGTTATTGACAAGGTTGGGCTTCTCGTCCTAGAATATGTGTAGAAACTGACATGACAACTACAAATAACGAGCTTTTTCGTATAATCCCGGGAATGGGCCCGGGAGTCTCTACAGGTCACCGTAATGATCTCGCTACGAAAAGAAGAGCGGCAATATAATGATGCGGACTCGTCCAGCATTCGAGATATCGGCCTGCAAGATGGAGCAGCGTTCCATTAAGCAGCAGCCGGTTATTCGATAAGGATGCTGCCCTGCAGCATGCGAATGATTGTTTTGCGGCTCTTTTTTCAAGCGACGGCCCTGGGGATTTATCCTTAGGGTCTTTTTTGTATGTTGCCGGTCATTAATTTTAAGGGGGATATCTCTACAATGGAGCGTTTCTTTAAACTAAAGGAACACGGAACAAATGTAAGAACCGAGATTATCGCAGGCTTGACGACCTTTATGACCATGGCTTACATCCTGCTGGTCAACAATCTGTTCCTGGGACCTGATGGCGCAGGTATTCCGCAGGAAGGCGTATTTTTCGCTACTGCAGTAGGTGCCGGTCTTGTGACGATGGCCATGGGCTTCTTCGTTAACATTCCGGTTGCGTTGGCACCAGGTATGGGTTTGAACGCGTATTTCATGACGGTGGTATTAAGCTCGAACGGTGCGATTACTTGGCAGGCCGCACTCGGTGCAGTATTCATCTCCGGTATTGTCTTCATCATTCTCACGGTAACCAAAGTCCGCCAAATGCTGTTGACTGCAGTTCCGAACAACTTAAAGATTGCCATTACGGTCGGTATCGGCTTGTTCATTACCATCGTAGGTCTTAAGCTGGGCAACATTGTGACGGCTTCCATTAACCCGGGAACGGATATTACTCATCCGGTACCTGGCGGTGCCTTCAATCTTGGCCTTGGGAATTTCGTTGAGAACAAGGATACGCTGCTTGCGATCATCGGGCTGTTCCTGATCGCCATCCTGATGGTCCTGAAACTGAAAGGCGCTCTGCTTATTGGTATCGTGCTCACGACGCTGATTGGCATTCCGATGGGAGTAACCGATCTGTCAGGTCTGAGCACTGCAAGCTGGATTCCTTCATTTGATAATCTGGCTGTCGGACAGATGGACTTGAAGGGCGCGCTTGGCATTGGTCTTATCGAAGTTATTTTCATCTTTACATTCGTTGAACTATTCGATACGTTCGGTACATTGGTTGGTACCGCAGGTCGTGCGGGACTCCTCAAGAACAAAGAGGAAGGCGAGAAGAAGCTTGGTAAAGCGATGCTCGTGGATGCCGGCGGCGTAAGCGCAGGCGCATTCCTTGGAACAAGTACAATCACAGCTTTCGTGGAAAGTACTTCGGGTGTCGCCGAGGGTGGACGTACAGGCTTGACCGCTGTTACTACGGGCGTACTCTTTATATTGGCATTGTTCTTGGCTCCGATTGCTCTGGTTGTTCCTTCGGCTGCTACCGCGCCGGCACTCGTAATTGTCGGTGTGCTGATGATGAGTCAGGTTCGGGATATCGAGTGGGATGATTTCATGCAGGCATTCCCGGCATTCTTGACCATCATCCTGATGCCTTTCACTGGCGGTATCGCTAACGGCATCTCTGCTGGTATCATTGCTTATGTCATCCTTGCGGTATTCGGCAAGTTGATCGGACGCACAGATACTAAGGTGCATTGGCTGATGTGGATCTTGTTTGTGATCATCCTGATCCGATACGCTTTCCTCGGTGCCGAGTAATTTCGGAATACTACTATATAAATGAATAAATAGAGCGAAGGCTTCGGGTATCTATCCGGAGCCTTCGCTTTTTATATCTGCCAATGTAGGTATGGGTAATTGCTAAGATAACAGGATGTTGGGGAAGCTAGGGTTAAGTTAGTCATATTAGTATAGAAAGGTTTTGTCACCGAGTAGACGTGTCATCAAGAGCATTATATTAATAGAAAGCATTCTATGAAAAAAACTTTTCGAAAAAGACTTGCATTCTTGATCTGCACATGGTATATTATATTTCCGGCCAAGAAATACGGTCGAAACAAACGCTTGAGACAACAAGCCAAAATGAATTTGAAAAATTAAATTCAAAAAAAACTTGCAATGATCGAGCGGATGTGATAAGATATAAGAGTTGCTGGCGCGAACGAGATTCGCCGGCGACGAAGAAGTTGATCTTTGAAAACTGAACAACGAGTGAGTAAAACGAACCACTTTGGTGGGACGTTGAAATAGAGAATTGAACAAATTCTCGTCAGTTAAGAAATGAGCAAGTCAAACATAGGATGGAACACCTCATCACCTTCGGGTATGA